>DASUFX010000185.1:0-9074 GCA_036274355.1 Kofleriaceae bacterium
GCGAATCGCAGCTTCACCGCGCAGGTTGCGCCACGACCATGCCACCACAGTCGCCGCGATCGCGAGCGCCGAGAACAGCAGCATGAGCGGATTGCCGCCGACGCCGGCGACGAATGTGCCGAGCGCGATCGCCGGTCCCCACACGCGCCCGTAGGCCGCGAGCACGCTCTTGCCGTGCAGACCGATCGTGTAGCCGGCGTTGCGCGACGTCATCCAGTGCGAGCCGACCGGGATCAGCGGCACGAACCAGATGTGGAAGAACCGGGTCTGGGCGTATTCGCCGCCGTACGCTTCGACGGTTCCGTAACGCCGCTCGCCATAGATGATCACGGACACGCGCGGGGCGTATCACATCGCGCCCGTCGACGACGAAACATTTTGCGACAGTCGCGTCGGCGCAATTAGCGCAACACGATGGTTTGCACGGGGTTGCGATTGCGATAGCAGCGCGCCTCGCCCTTCGCGCAGCGGATCCGGAGCACGGCCGCTTCGTCGGGAACGCGGAATCGAACGTACGCGTTCTGCGCCGCCTCCATCTGCGGATCTTTGAGCGCGGCAAGCGACGTCGCCTGCGAGCGCAAGAGGTCCGGATCGCGAGGCGAGAGCTCGAGGCCCTTGCGGGCGGTTTCGAGCGCTTTCGTGTAGTCGCCGACCGCGACCAACGCACGCGCGTACACGCTCCACGCGGAGGCGTTACTCGGGGCGCGCTCGGTACACGACTTCGCCGGCGCGACTGCTTCCTTATACTTGTTGAGCCGCATGTAGACATCGGCGGTGAGCGCGTCGAATACCGGCGGATTCGGTGCCGGCTGGCCCGGAGCAACGGTCGTCGCGAGTAGCTCGCGCGCTTCCTTCACGCGGGCGAGTGCGGTGTCGAGCTTGCCGAGCTTGGATGCGACCCAGCCGAGCTGCACTGCGACCATCGCCTTGGCGCGCGCATCGGGCGCGAGCTTGTACGCGACGTCGAGCACGGCGGCCGCTTCGGGTACGCGCAGCACGACCATCGCGCCGAGCGCCATGCCGTGCTCGTAGATCCGCTCCCAGGCGGGCCGCGCCGTCGAGATCTTCGCGCCCGCACCGATCTCGATGCGCGTCTGCGCGACGAGCGTGACCGGTTGCGGTTTGCACGGATCGAAGTCGACGTAGCGCGCACCGCGGGCACCCGCGATGAACGCCTTGCCTTCTTCGGTGCGCGCCGCCTCGCAGGTTGCCGCCTGCATCTTCAGCGTGCGCGCGCGATGGCGCAGCCGCGCGTTAACCGCAACGGGCAGCGCGATCCGTGCCGGCACGTCGAACGCGTAGCGCACCGCTTGGGCTTCGCGCGGCGCGAGCGTTTGCGTCGCGACCTGCGTGCGGAACTGGCCCATCTCGTGGCGCTCGAGCACCTCGCCGTTCTTGTCGACGACGAGCGTGCGCAGCACGTGCGTGTCTTCGTCGTTCGGATCGGTCTCGTGCCGAAGGCCCGACGCCGCGATGCGCTTGCCCTTGGCATCGACGAGCTCGAGCTCGACCCACGTGTCCTGGATATCGAGCACGCCGCCAGGGAAGCGGTGGCCGACGAGCAAGTTGCGAATCACGACGTCGAGCTCGAGGCGCGTGCCCGGCTCGACGGGGGCACCGTCGGCGGGCAAGTGCCAGTCGCCAGGCTTGCCGTCCTTCACGACGCGCGCACCGGCGACATCGATCGACGCCGCTCCTTCGAGCTTCGCGCGCGTGAGCTTCAGCTGTTCGGTGTCACCGCGCATCGCGGCCATCCAGGTGTGACCACCGACGAAGCGATGCGACGCAACACTGCCCTGCTTCGCGCCGAGCTCGGCCGACGACACCTGCGTGCGCTGCATGTGGCAATCGATGCAGTTCTGCTTCTCGACGTTGTCGATGCGCGCCATGCCGTTTCCGGTGTACGCGGAGTTGCGCCAGTTGCCCGGCTCGTCGATGCCGGACAGGTGCACGGGCATCGTCATGTCAGGCGAGAGGAACCCGCGATGGCAACCGACACACAGCTCGGTATCCACCTTCGTCGTCACCTGCTTCTTGTGCTTTGCGATCGACGCCGCGTCGCCGAGCACCGGCGCATCGATCGGCGCCGCGTTCCACACGTAGCTGCCGTTGCCATCATGCGTCGTCTGCTGCACGCCATGGCACAAGCGGCACGTCACGCCGGAGTGGGCACGCAGATCGCTCGCCGGAATCGGCGCGTCGCCGGTCATTAGCCCGTCGACCATCAGCGGCATGTCGTGACAACCGCCGCAGTGGCGGCTCGGCGTCTTGCCGAGATCATGGCGCACGAGCTCGACGTCGAAGCGATAGATCGGATTGCCGAACGACGCGAACGAGTGCGCGCTCGACGACCACTGCGCGGCGACGTCGGGATGACACGTCGCGCAGCTGTCGACGTCGGCGAGCATCGTGCCGGTGCTGAGCTCACCCGGCGTCTCGTTCTCGATGGCGACGAGACTCGGCGCGTGCTTGCCCGGTGTGCTCGGCAGTCGCGCTTCGTGGCGCACGACGACATCGGGTGTCGTGACGGTCGTCTCGTGACTACCGCACGCACACAGCCCGAGCGTCGCGATGATTGCGAGCGCTAGCCGCATCAGTCCGCCTTTGCTCTGCGGCGGCGCGGCCGCAGGACGAGCAGAAGAACGACCCACGCGATGCCGATGCTGAGCGGGCCACCACCCGAGGTTTCGCAGCCGCCGCAACCGAACGCACCGCACGTCTTCTGCGGCTTCGGGGTCGTGAGCCACGGCGGCGGATCATTCACGTTGCCACACGCGACGCCGGGACGCGGGCTCTTCTGCTTGACGAGCCAGCCGTCCTCGCCGCACGACGGATACGCCGGCGCGCACACCGCGAGGCCGCGCAGCGCTTCGCTGTAGTCCTGCGCGCCTTGCGTGTAGGTCGCGAACTGGATCGGATCGCAGTGCGGCACCGTGCCGTTGCCGGCGACCGCGACCGTGCCCTCGTTGCACTTGCACGTGGCGACGCCGTTGCGATCGACACACGAGCCCATGCCGCAGTTCACGCCAGCGCAGGCATCGGGCAGCTGGAAGCCACCAGCGCGCAGATCGACCGGCGGCGTTTCAGGGATGCAGGTCACCGACGGCTGGCCGTCGAGGTCGGTGAAGCGTTGCGACACGAATCCGGGTGCGCACTCGCAGCCCGAGCTGAATTGCGTCGTGCCGCAGCGACCACCGGCACCGCAATACGTCGCGGCGCAGCGCTGCAGCGCATCGATCTTCGCAAGCTGCTTCTGATCGATCACCTGCGTCGTGCAACCAGACAGGCTCGGCTGCGTACCGCGCGCGGTGAGCCGGCCGGTGAACTGCGCCGCGAAGTCCGGCTCGTACTGCGGATCGAACGTCATCTCTTCGGGCGAGACGCGCGTCGTGATGCGAGTCAGCGCCGTGTACTTGGTCGCGAGCTCGTCGAGCAGCTTGACGCCGTCGTTGAGGTCACCTTGTTTCGAGCAGTCTGCCTCGTCGAGCGTCGAGCCCGGACACTCGCACTGGCCGTTGTTGCCGACGTTGCACGAGTCGTACGAGTTCTGGCAGCAGAAGCTGTTCCCGAGGTTCGACGCCAGCGGAGAGCCGCGATACTCGATCGCAAACGCGTCACCCCCCGCCTCGTCGATCGTGCGCGCGAGCACCTGCGGATAGTTCGAACGGTTCGCCGAGTCGCGCGCGATGCGCTCGGGATTGATCTCGACGACCGGATGGCCGAGCGGACGGAACGGACGATCGCCGTAGATGAACGTCGTCACCGTCAGGTGCGGCTCGGCAGCAACCGCCGTCAAGATCAGCGGCACCATCGGGTACGCCGCGCGGTAGCGCATCTTGAGCGGCTTGATCGCTTTGACGCCAGCGCCTGGGATCAGCTTCGCCGCGACGAACACCATGTTCGCCTGGACGTACGACTCCATGTAGATCGACGTCGTCTGATTGACGATGAAGCCGTTGTCGCGCAGCCACTGCGTCGCGGCCGCCGCTTCGCTCGCGCGGAACGTGACCGTCTGATAGTCGCCGACGACTTGCTCGTTGATGACAGTGACCGGGTCGCCGGGCGCTCCTGCGCCGGCATCCGCCGATGCACCAGCACCCGAACCGCCCCCCTCGCCAAGATCGTCCGCGCCGCCGAAGCCACCGCAGTAGACCGGATCATTGTACTGGCAGGTCCACTCCGAGATCGGGCAGATGTTCTCGCTCGAGACCGAGATGTCCGGCGCCGTCAGCTTGTCGAGCAGACCGAACGCCGACACCGGCGAGATGGCGAGCTCGGGCACCTCGGGGACCGGAATGATCCACGCGAACTTCGCCGGGTCGCCGGCGTACTTGATCAGCACGTGCGCGGTGACCCAGCCGGGCTCGGTCTCGAAGATGATCTGCTCCGCGCTCTGATTGACCGCGTACTGGCCTTCGGTAACGGCCGGCGGCGACAGGCACCCGCATGCCTGGGCAACAGGAGTCTGAGCTAGAAGGACAGCGCCTGCGGTGAGCAGCGCCAGACCTGCGGCTAGGGCGTGACGGACCTCGCGCATCCTATCCGCTCTACCAAGCGCCGAGCCAAGGTCAGCTGAGTAGATCCAGCGCGTTAGCGGCGGCGCTTTCAAAAACCCGCGACCGAACCACGACAGCGGTGTCAGAGATCCGAGGCGCGAGCAGCCGCGCTATCGCTACTTACCGTAGCGCTCGACGAGTCCTGGCCAGTTCTGGTCGGCCTTCTGCTTGTTGCCAGCGACGTCTTTGTTGAACTGGTCTTTGAAGTCGGCGTTCGTGAACACGAGCAGCTGGCCGTCGACGATCTGGAACACCGCGGGGTCAGCCTCCGAGAGTCGATTCTGCGACGCGGCGAACGCGCAGTAGCCGCCGTACTGCGGCGAGTGCTTGGCCGGTGCGCCGTCGAACGTCGCCTTGTGCTCCGCCGAGGCGAAGCGATACGTCGCGCCGCCGTGCTGCGAGCTGTGCTCGGTGTTGCCGCCAACAGCTGCCTTGTCGATGGCGTACGCGATCGGATCGTTACCGCCAAGTCCGACGCCCTGGTCATCGACGAGCACCAGCAGTTTGCTCGCGGCTGCTGGAGCGATCGGTGCTGGGGCACTCGGTGCCGGCGATTTGCCACCACACGCAATCACGAACGCGAGCATCGGGACGAGTCGGATCAACGCCATGCCCGCATCTTAGCGAGCTAGCGGCCGAGCAGGCGAAGCAGCTGTTGCGCTTCGGTCGTCCGCTCGGCACCGGTCGGCGCGCGCTCCGGCATGCGCACCGGCGTCGCGAGTGCAAACGCGGCGAGTGCGACGATCACGACGTACGGCCACCGCCGCGGCCTCTCGACCGCGAACTGCTGGCGCAAGTTCCTCGTCGGCCCGGTCGGCAGCTTCCGCACCCGGATCGTCTGGTCGGTATAGGCGAACGACATGAGCGTTCTCCTTGCGACGGCGATGCCAGCGGCGAGATCCGCGACGAGACCGCGATCCGTGCACGCGATGTGCAGCCGCCTGCACGTGCCGCCAGCGCCGGATCACGATGCGTGCACGAGCAACAAGAATCGCCATGGGAGCTGCGTCCCGCACTGTGCACACGACCTGCACCAGTACATCAGTACAATGAGGCAGTGCGCATCCTGATCGACGTCGCGAACGGCCGTGTCAGCGAAGAGCTGCTCGACGTGCTCGGGCGCGCGGGACACGAGGTCGAGCGCGGGAGTGTGGCAACGAAACGCCGGTTCGATGTCGTCGTCGTCGGCTCGGTCGATGTCGCGGAGCGATTGCGCCGCGAGCGGCCGACCGACGCGATCATCGTGTTCACGCGCGTCGGCGATGTCGAAGCGCGAATTCGTGCGCTCGATATCGGTGCGAGCGACGCGGTCGACGCGAGCTTTCCGCCGTCGCAGATCGCAGCGCGCTTCGGAGCTGCAGGCCGTCGTGCCGCCGCGATCCCGCGCGATCCCGATCGCATCGCGATCGATGGCTGCACGATCGATCTATCGGCGTGCACCGGCGAACGTGACGGCAGCGCGTTTGCGCTGACGAAGCGCGAGGTCGACATCGTGCGCTGGCTGTCGCGTCACGCCGGCCAGGTCGTCAGTCGCGGCGATTTGCTCCAGCACGTCTGGGGACTGTCGCCGCGCACCGAGACACGTTCCGTCGACGTCGCGATCGCGGGCCTGCGCGCGAAGCTCGAGCGCAACCCGAGCGAGCCGGCGATCATCATCTCCGTCAAAGGCGCCGGCTATCGCTGGGGCGCATGACCGCCGCCTCACACGATCAGTTCACGAGCGGCACCACATAGTGAAACAGCAGCACGATCGTCAAACAGTGAAAATCGGAGTCGGACGATTGCAACACCCTCCTGTCGAAGATCTCGAACTGGGGATGAGCGCGGATCCACTCGGTGACCACGTCGCCGAGACCGGCGCGGTCTTTCGCCTTCGTCGCTGAGAACACCCGGATTCCAACAGTGAGATCATTCATGTGCTAGCTCCCGACGACGGCAACAACGACCACGACGACTGCATGCGCACTCCCGCGGTCGCGTTTCACTGGTGCACCAGCCACGCCCCGACGACCATCGCCCCGCGCACCAGATTTGTTTTGACTCGCGGGCCGACGCGCTGAAACCGGAAGTCGAAGCGCCGTTCGAGCGTAGCGAGCAAATCGCCGATCCGATCGAGCGAGGGTGTCTCGGGGAGCAGCCCGAAATCGTCGCGCCCGTGCACGAACGGGATGTCGGTGATTCGGATCGATGACACGCGGTTGCCGCGGCGAAATACGAATCCCCACTCCTCGGGGTAAATGTTGAGGTCCAGGACAGCGTCGGGCGAATCGGAGTCGATCACGATCTCGACGAACCAATGACGGATCTTCTTGGCGTCAAGCCTGCGCTCTTCGAGCCACGCCCTGCTGGCCGCCGCACCCATGGTCTCGCTCGTGATCACGCTTGCGAGCCGCGTGCGAGCATCTCCTGTGCCGAGGCCCTGGCGACGGGCAGGGCTCTACGTGCGGCAAAGTGCAACGCTGGTGTGGCGTTCTGCAAGACCGCCTTCTCCGCCCGATTCGAGCGGATGGTGGTACACCGAACGCGTGGCTGGGCGCCCTCTGATCCTCGTCAGCGCCACGCTCGTCGCAGCGCTGAGCGTGCTGGTGCTGATCGGGCTGCGCGTGCTGGAACGCGATCGCGCCGAGCTCCTCGCACGCTACGGGCAGTCGCGCGAACAGGTGATCGAGGAGGCCGCACGCGGCGTTGCCGCTGAAGTTGCTGACATCGGGGAGGACCTCGACCTCGCCTCGACGCTGCTGCAGAGTGCAGAAACCACACAGCTCGCCGAACGCGAGCTCCACGCAATCGCGACGATCAAGCGCGAGTACCTCGTGATGTACGCACGTGCCAATGGCAGCGACGCCACGACCAAGGTCACAGCATTCGATGCACCGCCTGGGGTCGCAGCCAAGGCCGACGCGACGCTCGAGCGCCTGCTGAAACTCGCCGAAGACCAGCCAGGCGAGCTCCATGTGTCGACTGCCTTTGCTGATTCACACGACTCGGCTGCCTGGTACCGCGTCTACGCGCGCAAGGTGAAGGCGGGTCGCCCCGTCGTCGCCGTCGTGGTCGACACTGCCGTGCTGCTGTCGCGCATGAAATTGCAGCGCGATGCGATGGCTCGCGTAGCGGTGCTCGACGCGACGGGAACCCCCGCAGCGCTGAGCGATCCCGCGCTCGCGACGGTTGTGCGGATCGGAACCCCAACGCGTACCGTGATCGACCACGAGATCGCTCATCGCATCGGGCTACCGAAGAGCGATGCGGTCGTTGCCGCAGTGCCACTCGTCGTCGATGGTGGGCCAGCGTGGACACTGCTGATGGCGGCATCGACGCAAAGCCTGCAAACCCAGCAGCGCATCATCGTTCGCCGCGTCCTGCTCGGCAGCAGCCTCGTGCTCGTGCTGTTGTTGTCGGCAGCCGCCTACGTCCTGCACAACACGTTTCGCGCACGCGCGCTCCGCGAGCGCTTGAAGCATGCGGATCGGCTGGCGCATCTGACCGAGAAAGCCGAGAAGATCCTCGATCACATTCCCAGCGGCGTGCTCGCATTGTCGGAAAACCTGACGGTCACGGGCGTGAATCGCTGGCTTGCGGAGCGGATCGGTCGCGACGTCATCGGCCGCACGCTCGACTCGACGTTCGAGGCAGGACGAAGCAACGACATCGAGCTCGTCGTCAGCTTGGTCAAGCGCGCGCTCGATACCCGCGAGCCCCAGGCACTGCATGGCGAGCGGATCTCCCTCCTCGGTCAGGAAGCGTCGCTCAACATGCACGCGGTGCCGCTTGCCCGCGGCATTGGCGATGTCAGCGTCTTGCTCGTACTCGAGGATCTGACCGAGCTGCGGCGAATTGAACAGCGCCTGCTGCACTCGGAGAAGCTGGTCACAGCAGGTCAGCTCGCCGCCGGAATCGCACACGAGATCGGGACGCCGCTCAACGTCGCCCGCGGTCGCGTCGAGCTCACGCTCTCGCATCTCGGCAGCCAGCATGCCGAGTCCGAGAATCATCGGCTCGTCATCGATCAAATCGATCGAGTGACGCGCCTGATCCAACAGCTGCTCGATTACGTGCGGCCTGCGCCTGCAGCCATCCAGGAGATCGACTTGGCGCAGTCGCTGCATGGCGTGCGGGACCTGCTCGCAGCTCGAGCGGCAAAGCGCAGCGTATTGCTCGATGTCGATGTTTCGCCGGATGCGTCGACACTCCGAACGGATCCGGACCAGATGCAACAGATCATCGTGAACCTCGCGCTCAATGCAATCGACGCGTGCGATAAGGGCGGCAACGTCACCCTTCGCAGCAAGCGCCGCGACGATAGCGTCGTGCTGGAGATCGAGGATACCGGGCACGGGATTCCGCGTGACCTCCAGAAGCAGGTGTTCGACCCATTCTTCACGACGAAGAAGCGCGGACAGGGCACCGGGCTCGGCCTCTGGGTCGTCGCCCAGCTCGTGCGCGCGCAGTCGGCAGAAATCGAGCTCGATAGCGTTCCGGGGCGTGGAACGACCGTGCGCGTCGCATGGCCCGTGTTGT
>DASUFX010000186.1:0-9529 GCA_036274355.1 Kofleriaceae bacterium
TCACCCGCATCTGGTTCGCGGCCTTGGGCTGCAACGCAGGCGCGAGCACGCGGCTGTCGCTACACGCCACCAACAGCACGAGCCAGACCCACCGCATCGTTAGTTAGACGCGGCGTCGGCGAGCCGGTTGCTCGCTTCTCAGCGTTCTTCGCGGCGGCCCGGCGCCCACTCGACGATCTTGTCGGTGCGAGTCTCGAGGAATCGCGCGAGCTTGTGATAGTCGCTGCCGGTCTTGATGAAGCGAACCTCGGTCTTGAGGTTCGTCGGGTTGATCAGGTCCTTGAACGGTACGTAGTTGAGATCGAGCTGGCCACTCACGCTGACCATGTGGCCATCGAGGTTCTCCTCGACGAGCGCGCGATACGCACCGATGCCGAGCTGACTGCCGAGCATCACGTCGAACGCATGCGGCGGCGCGCAGCGCGACTCGTAGCCGAGCTGCAGGCCCGTCAGCTTCTTCTTGCGGCCGGTGCGCTGCTCGTGGCGCTTGCTGACGAGCTGTGCGACCAGCTTGCCGAGATCGAAGCGACCGAGCGGCAAGTGGCCGTGCTCGTCGAGTGGCAGGTTTGCGATCTGCGTCTCGGGCAACATCTCGGCGAGGCCTTCGGCGAGCACGACGGTGCCGTAGTACTTGCCGCGCTTTTCGCGCGCGATGACGAGATCGACAATGCGATCGACGAGCGCGTCGAGCGATAGGTGCTTGTTCTTGCCTTCCACTGTGAGCGGACCGGTGATGTCCTCGACCGCGAGCACGAGGTTTGCCTCACCTGCGATCGCGACGCCGTACGACAGCCAGCCGGCCTTGCGGCCCATCGTCTCGACGATGAAGTAGCTGCTCGTCGCGATCGCGTCGGCGCGGAGGTTCTGCAGCTCCTTCGCCATCACGTCGACGGCCGTGAAGAAGCCGAACGTGAAGTCGATGCCACGGTAGTCGTTGTCGATCGTCTTCGGCAGATGGATGACCTGCACGCGGCGCGCATCGGGCGGCAGCCGCTTCTGGTACTCGTAGAGAAAGTTCGCCGTCTTCAGTGTGTCGTCGCCACCGATCGAGACCAGCGCATCGATCTCGAGATCGACCATCGCGTTGTAGACGTTGCGCAGCTTCTTCGTCTTGTTCAGATCGTCGAGGTCCGCCGCCTTCTCGATGCCCTTACCGGGATTGCTGCGCGCGGTACCGATCACGATGCCGCGCGTGTTGCGCAGACCGGAGAGATCCTTCAGCTCGAAGATCCGGTAGTGCTCGTCTGGGAGCAGACGGTGCGAGACCGGGTGGTACTCCTCGAGATTGGAGTAGCCGTGGAAGAAGCCGATGACTTCGCGGCTGTCTTCGAGAAACGAAATCGCAGCCGACGAGATCACGGCATTCGCGGCCGGCGCCGGACCACCGGAGAACACCAATCCGACACGTTTGATGTGGTCGCCCTTACGGCTCATTTCCGGGGAGCCTACCCGATTACTTCTGCTTCGGCGCCCTGCCCATGAGGATCAAATGCCCGCGCCACTTCTTATCCGGGTAGCCGAACCGAAACGTGAGAGGCCGCTTCGGTTGTTGCTTGTAGAGCGCGACCCACTGCGGCGTGACTTCACCGCCGGCCTTCATGTTCGACGCCTCGTAGCTACCGTAAGTCTCGTACTCGAAACCGGCTGGTGTGCCGTACTTCGGCGGCAATCCCGTCGAGTCCGACACCATCCAGTCGACGTGATCGATGATGTACTTGCGCATCGCCTGGAACTCGCCGAACGACAGTAAGTAACTCGCCGCCTTCGTCATCGCTGCGACGTTGCCCTTCTTCTCGAGGTGCACGAGCGCGTTTGGCTCCGCCTTCAGATGCTTGTCGTCGAGGTTCGCCATGATGTGGCGATAGATTTGCTCGCGCGTGCCGCCCTGCTTCTTGAACTTGATTTCGACGTTCGAGAGCTGCTGGTTGCGCTTGCCGACGTCCTCGATCTTGTCGATCGCCGCGAAGTCCGCGTCGCTGAGGTACTCGATATCGCCGTCTGTCGTCAGCCGGAAGTAGCGCATCGCCACCGGCTCGTAGCCGTGAATCGTCAGCGCCGAGAGGCTGAAGATCAGCTGCGTCGGCAACTGCGCGCCACGCATCGCGCCGATCATGTCCATCGTCTTCGAGTAGCTCGAGCGGTACAGCGACGACAGCTCCTTCTCGACGGTCTTGAGCGCAACCCTGACCTGCTTGTCATCCATGCGCGACAGCGCGCGCGGATCGCCCGCGGGCTCGAGCGACAGTGTCGTGATCTCGCTGGCGTCCGGATAGACCGTCAGCGCCGTCGACAGATCGCCGCCCGCAAACGGGTAGACGACAATCTTCGGCACGGTTGCCGGTACGTGCGCGGCGAAGAATTCGCGAACCGGCGTGACCCAGCCGGTCTTGTAGGCGTCTTGCGCTTTGCGGATGGTCTTGCAGTGGGCCTCGACGGTCTTTGCGGTGACCGTCGCCGGCGGGGTCCCGTCGGCGCATGCGCCAACCACGAGCAATGCCTTCGCCTCGTCGAGCAGCTCGCGCGGTTTGTCGGCACGGGCATTCGCCCCCGAAGCGACCACGGCGGCCACCACTACCCAGACCTGCATGAAACGCATGGCCGCAATCTGCCACAGCGTGTAGCCTTCGCGCATGCGGGTTCGGTGTCTTGCGCTGGCATTGCTTGCACTCGTTGCGTGCTCCAAAGGTGAGCAAAAGCAGCAAGCCAAGCCCAAACCCGAGCAAAAGCCTGAACCCGTCGAGGTAAAGCCGCCGGATGTCTACGCTGAAGCGCGCTTCGAGATGGTCGAGCGCACCATCGTCGACCGCGGCATCAAGGACGATCGCGTGATCGCCGCGATGAAGATGACACCGCGCCACGAGTTCGTGCCACCCGACATTCGCGGCCGCGCCTACGACGACAGCCCGCTACCGATCGGGTTCGACCTCACGATCAGCCAGCCGTACATCGTCGCGTTCATGACCGAAGCCGTGAAGGTGAAAGCCGGCGACAAGGTCCTCGAGATCGGAACCGGCAGCGGCTACCAGGCCGCCGTGCTCGCGATGATGGGCGCGAAGGTCTACACGATCGAGCTGCACGACGAGCTCGCGCGCCGCACGAAGCTCGTGCTCCAGAAGCTCGGCTTCAAGAACGTGTCGATGAAGCAAGGCGACGGCTACTTCGGCTGGGCCGATGCCGCCCCGTTCGACGCGATCATGATCACGTGCGCGACGCCGGAGATTCCGCCGCCGCTGCTCGCACAGCTCAAGCCCGGCGGGCGCCTCATCGCGCCGATCGGCGATGACTACTCGCAGGAGCTGATGGTGTTCACGAAGACCGGCGACGACCTGGAGCGCCAGCCGCTCATGGAAGTTCGCTTCGGTCTGATGAAGGGCGAGATCAATAAACCGCGATGACCCGCGCGCTGCTCGTCGCAAACCTCGGGCTCCTCGGGCTCCTCGCGTGCAGCGCGGAGAAGTCCTCGCCGCCACCGCCGCAGCAGCCGGCGCCAGCACCCGCGCCAACGCCAACACGTCCCGTCGATACGTACGTCGCCGAGCGCAACAAGATGGTCGACGAGACGATCGTCTCGCGCGGCGTGAAGGACGACCGTGTGATCGCAGCGATGCGCAAGGTCAAGCGTCACGAGCTGCTGCCGCCGTCGCTGCGGCCACGCGCGTACGAGGACAATCCACTGCCGATCGGCTTCGAGCAGACGATCAGCCAGCCGTACATCGTCGCGACGATGAGCGAAGCCGCGCAGCTGACGCCGGGCGAGAAGGTGCTCGAGATCGGAACGGGTAGCGGCTATCAGGCGGCGGTGCTCGCCGAGCTCGGTGCCGACGTCTACTCGATCGAGATCGTCGAGCCACTCGCGACGCGTACGCACGAATTGCTCAAGCGCATGGGCTACTTCGACAAGATGCACCTGCGCATCGGCGATGGCTTTCGCGGCTGGCCGGAGGCGGCGCCGTTCGACGCGATCATCGTGACGGCGGCACCGGAGAAGATTCCGCAGCCGCTGATCGATCAACTAGCAGTGGGCGGCCGACTCGTGATTCCCGTCGGCAAAGACGGCGATCAGGATCTGCGCGTTGTCACCCGCAGCAAGGACGGCACGACGAGCGAGACGCTGTTCCCCGTGCGCTTCGTGCCGATGACGGGCGAAGCGCAGGCAACGCAACCTCATCGCTGACATGGTCGCCGCCCTGCATCGGCGAGAGCAGATCCCTATATGTGGTGGGTCTCCTGTGCCGAAGTGGTACGAACGCCGTTAGTACGTGGCATCGCGATCTCGCATCCGCGCGTGCCGTACTAACCGTGTACGTACCACTTCGGCGGGGGACACCCTCTGCATATGGGGATCTGTCGCGACGAAGGTGCGTCGCCTCTGGACGCACCGCTCTTCGCTGGTCACCGCCGTCGCCGTCGTCGCTCGTCGCCGTCAATGTCCACGACGGCGCGGGTATCTACATCGTCTTCATTTCGTAGACGTCGAACCGGATGCTGAGCGGGTCGGCACCGGCGAAACCGGCGAACGAGCCCTCGCCGGTTCCGATCGGAACTTCGGCGTCGGGCGCGATCTGGAGATCGACGTTGAACCAGCGATCGATCGAATCCGGCTTCGGCTCGGTCGCACCGGCGGGCCACGACTCGAAGATCGGGTGCGTGATGTGAAGGCCTGCTGCGCCTGCTTTGATCTTGATGCTCGTCAGATAGAGATCCGCCGACAGCTGCGTCGCCTCGAACGTGAGCGTGCCGGGCTGGCCGAGCGTCATCAGATCGATCGTGTTGAGCGGGCACGGAGCAGGTAGGCCATTGCACAGCATCGGCGCCGCCTTGTCGCTGCGAATCGGCACCGCCGTGCTGCCGCGCGATTCCTTCTCCGCCTTGATCCACTCGAGGATATCGGACGCTTCCTTTGCTTCGAGTGCCGGACCGGTGTGCTCGCCCTTCGTGAGCATGCGGCTCGACATCGGCGCGTTGAGGTTGATCACCGCGGGCATGTACGCGATCAGCGTGTCGCGCTTCTCGATATCGGTCGCGCCAACGAGATAGCCGATCGGCTCCGGCCGCGAGCCGTCGTGGCACATCACGCACTTCGCGCCGAGCACGGGCAGCGCCTTCTCGACCCACTTCTCGAGTGCGACCTGATCTTTGGGATTCAGGTCGTCGTAGATGTCGCTCTGGATTTCGCCGCTGCACGCAGCGACAAGCAAGGCGATCGCGATAGACGCTAAACGAACCACCGGCGCCGATGTTACCGCAGCCGCCGCCGGCCGCGGGCCTGACCGATTCTGACTTCTCGGTCGCCGCCTGTGATGGAAGTAACGGGAACAAGGGGCGAAAATTCCTTGTCACTAAACCCACACGGCTTGCGTTGGTCGGCTGAAAGGACCACCGACCATGCTGCTTTCGCTACCGTCTGCGCCTGCCGTGAATTCTCTGCTGCCAACCACGATCGAGGGGGCCTCCGCGGGCTGTGAGCTCGTCACGAGCGACGGCCGCGCGCTTGCCCTCGTTTCGGCGACCCTGCGCGGTGAGGCGCAGGGCGGGCTGGCCCGGCTCGTGCTCGAGCAACGGTTCGAAAACCCGTATAGCGACACGCTGAAAGTCACGTACCGCATGCCACTGCCCGCTGACGGTGCGATCAGCGGCTACGAGTTCGTGATCGGCGAGCGCGTCGTCAAAGGTCAGATCGACAAGAAGCGTCAGGCGCGGGAGCGGTTCGAGCGGGCGATCGCCTCCGGTCGTACCGCGGCGCTGCTCGAACAAGAGCGCGCCGACATCTTCACGCAGCAGATCGGCAACATTCCGCCGCGCGAAGCGGTCCTCGCGCGGATCACGATCGATCAGCGGCTCGTGTGGCTGCCCGAAGGCGAGTGGGAGCTGCGGTTCCCGACCGTGATCGGCCCGCGCTACATCGGCTCGGCGGATACCGCCGAGGACGTGCGCGCGACGCACATCAAGGTCACCGACAAGGCACTGCCGGTGACGATCCAGATCGAGATTGCCGTTCGCGATGTGATCGTGGCCGGCGCGAAGCCGAGCTCGCCGTCGCATCTGATCGAGCGGCGCGGCGACGTGATCGAGCTCAAGAGCGGCTCGCGTCTCGATCGCGACATCGTCGTGCGCTGGCCGGTCGCGACGCCGACCGTCGGGCTGTCACTCGCGAGCGCACGCCCGCAGAGCGGCAACGACGCATACGCGCTGCTCACGATCGTGCCGCCGGCCAAGGAGGCGCACCCGGTCGCGGTGCCGCGCGATCTGATCGTGCTGCTCGATACGAGTGGCTCGATGAGCGGCGGTCCGCTCGACAAGGCGAAGCAGGTCGTGGCGATGATGATCGACTCGCTCGACGAGCGTGACCGCCTCGAGCTGATCGAGTTCTCGAACAGCCCGCGCCGTTACCTCACGGAGCCAGTCGTCGCAACGGCGGCGGCGAAGCAGGCGGCGATCAACTGGGTGCGCTCGCGCATTGCCGATGGCGGCACCGAGATGCGCGCCGGCGTGATCGAAGCGCTGCAGACGTTGCGCGTCGGTGCGCAGCGCCAGGTGGTCGTGGTCACCGACGGTTATGTCGGTGGCGAGCAGCAGATCCTCGAGGCGCTCAATCGCCGGCTGCCGAAGTCGTGCCGGCTGCACGTGCTCGGCGTCGGCTCGGCGGTCAATCGCTCGCTCGCGACGTCGCTCGCGCGTGCGGGACGCGGCATCGAAGTGATCGTCGGCCTCGACGAGGATGCCGAGCGCGGCGCGAAGCGTCTGCTCGATCGCACGCGCTCGCCGATGCTGACGAACGTCGAGGTGAGCGGTAGCGCGGTGCTCCGTCACGCACCCGCGCAGATGCCAGACTGCTTCGAGGGTGCGCCGCTCGTGTGCGCGCTCGCGATCAAGCCGGAAGGCGGCGAGATCCTCGTGCGCGGCCAGGGTGCGCGCGACACCTGGCAGCAAACGATCAAGGTGAAGCCGCTCGCCCAGGGCGAAGGCAACCAGGCGATCGTCGCGCTATATGGCCGCGAACGCGTCGCCGATGTCGAAGCGAACGCGCTGTTCTCGAGCGTGGACGGCGAAGTCGAGGATCTCGGCCTCACGTTCCAGATCGCGACGCGCATGACGTCGTGGGTTGCGATCGACGAGATTCGCCGCTCGGTCAGCTTCACGCGCGAGCAGATCGTGCCGCAGGAGCTGCCGTACGGCACGAGCGCCGCCGCGTTCGGTCTGCGAGGTGCAGCCCCCGCCGCGTCGATGACGCGAGCTGGATCGGCGTCGGCAGCCAGCATGCGGATGCTGGAGAGCATGGCGAAGGTCGACGTCAACGAGTTCCGCCAGGAGGAATCGACCGCGAGGTCGCTGTCGATCGATCCCGCATCGTTCGCCGACGTCGGCGAATCAGGGTTTGACGCGGACGATGACTACAGCGACCTCGCCGCGGGCGCCCCGAGCGAAATGTCCGAGAGCCCGCCAGCGCCAGCGTACTCGCGCCGTCCATCCCCGCCAGCGCCCGGCTATAGCCGCCCGATGGGGCCAGGTGCGGGTGCGCCGCCGGCCGGACGTCCTGCGCCGGGACCACGCTCGGCGAGCACGACAACGCGAAGCGATCTGCCATCCCGACCGCAAGCGCCGGAAGCTGACTTCGAGACCGAGGAACCGACCGACCCGGTCATGAAGGAGTCCGAGCCCGAGGAGCGGTCCATCGCGCCGATGTCACGCGCACCGATGTCACGCGCGATCTCGAGCGCGCCAATGGCACAGCCGCCGTCGGCACCGCGACCGGCCGCAGCCGCGCCGATTGCACAGCCGCCGTCGGCACCGCGACCGACCGAAGCGGCGCCGATGCCGAAGCCGGAGGCGAAGCCGACGCCGGAGCTGGCGAAGGCGAAGACGGCCATGGCGCCCGAGCCCGAACCGAAGGCCGACGAGCCCGCGCGTGCGCGACGCTCGACGTCGCAAGGTGTCGGCGCACCGTCCGCACCGAGCGGAGGTGCACCGTCTGCACCGAGTGGTGGTCCGCCGCCGAGTGCCGGCTATCCGCAGCTGCGCGATCTGCAGTTGCACGCGGCTCCGGAAAAAGCTGAGCTGCAAGCGGTGCGCGGCAAGCAGCCCGCGAAGAAACCACCCGTGCTGTGGATCGCGATCGCCGTGCTGCTCGCGTTGATCGCCCTGCTCATCTGGTGGCTAGCGGCGTGATCGATCTCGATGTCCACCTCGCTGCGATCACCGTCGGGGATACCGCCGCGTTTGCGCGCTGGCTCGCCGGTGCCGAAGGTCCGGTGCGCGAGTCGTTGCGCTCGTTCGCAACCGTGGTGGACGTCGAAGCGGTGCTGCAAGAGGCGCTGCTGCGCGTGTGGCAGGTCGCGCCGAAGTTCGTGCCGGATGGCCGGCCGAACGGGTTGCTCCGGCTCGGCGTGCGAATCGCGCGCAACCTCGCGGTGAGCGAAGTCCGCCGCACGCGGGCAACGCCCGTCGAGCCGGGTGATCTAGAGGTGGCGCTCGAGCGCGCCCCCGACGAGCCCGATCCGATGCTGCGCAAAGCGATCGTCGATTGTCGCGAGAAGCTGCCCGCGAAGCCGCGACAAGCGTTCGATAGCCGACTCGCCAGCGCTGGCGGCCAGGACGACGTCGAGCTCGCCGAAGCGCTCGGCATGAAGCTGAACACGTTCCTGCAGAACTTCACGCGCGCGCGGAATCTGCTGGTCGACTGCCTGAAGAAGAAAGGCATCGCGCTATGACGAGAGAAGAAGAGGACCTCCTCGTCGAACAAGTCGCGAGCGCGCACCGACCGCGTGCGCTCGACGAGCTTCGCTACCATCCGGCGTGGCACGACATCGATGCCGCCGCTCGCGAGCGCGCGTTCGACCTCGCGCGCGCGTTGCGTCCGCTCGAAGCGGCACTCGATGAAGACGGTTTGTCGACGACGGCGCGAGCTGTGCTGAACAAAATCGTGAGCGCGCGGACAGAGTAGATCCCCTCTTGATCCGTTACACGCGAAACGTCGTCGTTGGGGTAGCGCCGACGAGCCGAGATCGATTTCTCGACGACGATCGCGGTTCTCCCTGACTCTGCCCGTTGCGATCCTCACAGACGCGAAAGCTCTCGAATTGCTTTTGAGTAATTCGCGTTGCGAATCGCGAAGGTGTGGACCTTAGTAACCCTTGCGTCCGACACGTTGTGCTGTGCAACGGTGCAGTTGCAATGAAGGGTTTGATGGTATTGGTCCCTCTCCTCGCGGCCTGCTCGACGGAATTCGACCCGAAGCAGTGCGCCGAAGATAGTGAATGCGGAGCCGGCAGCGTCTGCGAGCTTCGCGCTGCGGTTCCAGTCTGCGTCCACGCTGAAGACGCGCCGCTGCTGATCGGCGAGAGCGCACCGATCAGCGGCACGAACCAGGCGCTCGGCACCGGCATGAAGCTCGGCATCGAGCTCGCGTTCGAAGAACAGAACGCGATGGGCGGCATCCGCGGCCGCAAGCTCGAGCTCGTGTTCCGCGACGACGCGTATCAGCCGCAGCTCGCCGAACAGGCCGCGCGCACGCTCGTCGACGCGCAGGTCT
>DASUFX010000187.1:0-2539 GCA_036274355.1 Kofleriaceae bacterium
CAAGCGTCCGCATGCGATCCGTACGTCGGGCCGACAATGACGGCTGCTTTGAGATTCACGAGCTGCGGCAAGAGTCGCAGCGCGCACTCGGTTCCAGCAGTCGCGACGACACACGCAGGATCCGTTACTCCGAACGCCGCCGCTGCGAGTGCTTCGAGACGCGCCAGCTCCGTCGGC
Organism: Kofleriaceae bacterium; assembly: GCA_036274355.1. Lineage (GTDB taxonomy): Bacteria > Myxococcota_A > Polyangia > Haliangiales > Haliangiaceae > JABFXX01. The sequence continues at coordinate 178 of DASUFX010000187.1, forward strand.
TCGGGCAATCGATTGCGCGAACGCTGCGACGCGCGCGGTGCCGGATACGACCGCGGATTGATCCCCGTCGAGAGGTCGATCCACGGCTGCTGCACATCGGGAAACAAAGAGCGCGCAACGCCGAGCCGCCCGCCGTGATGCGCGAAGCGGCCCGTCGCGATTTGCGTTTCGCTGTGCACGTCAGAACGTCTGGCGTACTCCGACGAACACTCCGCGCCCCGGCGTGCCGTAGCGCGCGATGGTCTCGTATTCCTCGTCGAACGCGTTCTCGATCCGGCCGAACAGCTCCAGGTCGGCGCGCAGCGCGTACGACGCGCGGAAATCGACGACCGTATAGCCGTCCACGACGACAGTGTTCGACGGGTTGTCGAAGTTGCGACTGACGTCGAGCACTGCAACAGTCGTCGTCAGGCCGATCGGCCACGCGTACGTGACCTCGCCGTTGAACACCTGTCCCGGACGACGCGGCAGCTCACGACCGAAGTTCGCGCCGGGCGTGCGATTGGTCGTGTCCATGTCGGTGTAGTTCGCGTCGATGCGCAGACGCTCGCCGAGGTGCGCGGTGAGCCCGAGCTCGATACCGTCGGCCTCGGTCTTTGCCACGTTGTCGTAGAAGCCAAAAGGCCGTGTCGCACAGCGTGGGTCGGTCGCCGGGAAGCACGAGACGAAGTCGATCATGCTGCGCGTGTTGCGGCCGAAGTACGTTGCCGACAGCACCAGAGCATCGTTCAGCAGGTGTTGCTCGACACCGGCATCCCAGGCGTCTGCACGCTCCGGCGCGAGGTCCTCGTTGCCGAAGTCGCTGAACAGCTGGAACAGCGTCGGCGCCTTGAAACCTTCGCCATACGTTGCGCGCACTATGGTCGTCGGCGTGGCGGCCCACGCGAGCGTCGCACGGCCGGTGCTCTCGCTGCCGAACGTGTCGTGGTCGTCGTAGCGCATGCCGCCGGTGAGCGTGAGCGTCTCGATCGGCGCAACCGTGAGTTGCGCGTAGATGCTGTCGAGCCGCGCGTCGTGTACCAGCGGCACTGGATTCGGATCGAACACGCTCGGCGAGCGGGTATCGAGCTCGGAGCGCTCGGATTCCAGGCCGAACACGCCGCCGATCCTATCGGTGAGCGTCAGCGTGCCCTGGTATTCCCAGCGCTGGTTGCTGCCGCTCGCGTCGAACGTCGTGGGTACCGGCGAGTGCGGATCGATGTTCTCGCGATCTGTGTCGGTGTACGCGAAGCCGAAGCGGTTCTGCAGCCGGCCGGCGAACATCGCGGCGTTGACGCCGGTATACGCCACGAGCTCGTCGGTATCGCTGTACTCGCGCGTGTCGGTGAGCTCGAAGTTCGGTGCCGGAAAGCCGTCGAAGTCGGCGCGTCCGCTGCTGTAGGTAGTGCGCAGCTCGGCCGATACTGCATCGGTGATGCGCCACAGTCCGCGCACGTTGGCGCCGACGTTGCGATAGCCGTCCTTCTCGTGACCGCCGCGATCGTCATTCAGTGCGGAGACACCGTCGGTCGTGAGGTACTGGCCCGCGACGCGCCAGGCGAAGCGCTCGCCGCCGGCTTCGGCGCGTGCTCGTACCGTCGCAGAGCCGCGCTCGCCACCTTCCGCGGAGTATTCGGCCAGCAGCGGTCCTTCAGGAACCGTCGTGACGACGTTGATGACGCCGCCGATCGCCTGGCTGCCCCACAGCGTCGATTGCGGGCCGCGCAGCACTTCGATGCGCATGTAGTCGCCGGTCAGCAGGTTGCCGAAATCGAAACCGCCGCCGGCCGAGGACGGATCGTTGAGCTTCACGCCGTCGATGAGCACGACGGTCTGGTCGGACTCCGCGCCGCGGATACGCAGCTGCGTCGAGGTGCCGAGGCCGCCGTTGCGAGACACGGTGATGCCGGGTGTCGTCGCGAGCAGATCCGAAATCGCCAGCTTCTGGCTGGCGCGAACCTCCGCGGGCTCGATCAGCGTCACCGAGTCGCCGACGTGCGAGAGCGGCTGCGCCTCGCGGTTCGCAGTGACGACGACGCGCTCGAGCTCGTTCTGTTTCGGCGCATCGGCGCCGAATACGGCGCCCGCGGGCGCGAGCAGACATGACAACACCCAGGGACCACAACGCGATGCAGCGGATGAAGCGGACATGGTGCGAAAGCTCCGGAAAGACTGCCAAACCCCCGGCCATCTCTGGCCCGGACCGGTCGTCGCTCGGGAACTCCCGCTCGATCAGCACACCCCGGCTGAGCGATGGACGACGGCGGCAAGCAGGTCTCCTGGCTCGTGGCTTGGAGTCCGTCGCGTCACCTTCCCGGATCGGCAATTGCCTGCAGATCCAGTGGTCTCGACGCGCGGCGCACCACTTACAGTTGCGGGGGCA
>DASUFX010000188.1:0-5428 GCA_036274355.1 Kofleriaceae bacterium
GGCCCGCGGCCTCGATCGCGACGACCCGATGATCCACCAGCGGATCGCCGGGCGGATGAGCTACGTGCTCGAGCAGGCGATCGTGATGCCCGAGCCGACCGACGCCGAGCTGCGCGCGTGGTTCGATGCCCACCGCGACCAGTGGAGCGTCGCCGAGCACCTAGACTTCACGCACGTGTTCATCGCCGGCAGCGATGACGCCGCGAACCAGCGCGCGGACGAGATTGCTGCCGCACTCGCGGCCGGTGCCTCGCCGGACCGGCTTGGCGATACGTTCTCGGGCGGCCTCCGCTATCGCGGGCGCAAGCTGACCGATCTCGCGCTGCAGTTTGGCGACGACTTCGTCACCGGCCTCGCGACGCAACCGATCGGCACGTGGGTCAAGCGCCGGTCGCGCCACGGCCTGCACATCGTGCGCGTCGATCGCGTCGACGCCGCCAAGCCAGCGGACTTTGCCGCCGCACGGCTCGACGTCCGCAAGCAATGGCTGGATGCGCGCCGCGGACAGGAGCTCGGTGTCGCGCTGCGTCGCCTCCGCGACGGCTGGACGATCGAACGCAAATGAAGCTCGTCGCCGCCGTCGCCATCCTCGTCGCGCTCGCCGCGAACGCCGACGCGCACGACATTCGCCCGGGCGTGCTGTCGCTGACCGAGCAATCGCGCGGCGATTACGCACTGCACTTCGCACCACCGATCGACAGCCGCGGTGACGCCACCGAGATCGCGATCGACTTCCCTGCCGGATGCACTCGCAATGCGGACCGCCTTCACTGCGATGACGCGATCGCGGGCACGCTCGTGATCCGCGGCATGCGCGGTGCGGCGATGAAGACGCTCGTGATCCTCGTGCGCGCGAGCGGCGAGCGGTCGGAGTGGATCGTCGACGCAGCTGCGCCGCAGATCACGATCGGCGCATCGCCGCCGTCGGGCCTGTTCGCGTGGATTCGCGTCGGCATCATGCACATCCTCACTGGCTTCGATCACCTCGCGTTCGTGATCGGCCTTCTCCTCGTACTCGACTTCTCGCTCGGCCGTCGCCTGCTCGTCACGATCACCGCGTTCACGCTCGCGCACTCGCTCACGCTCGCACTCGCCGTGCTCGGCGTCATCGCGGTCCACCCGGCGCCGGTCGAAGCCTGCATCGCGCTCAGCGTGCTGCTCGTCGCGCGCGAAGGGACCCACGAGCAACCGACCGTGATCCGGCGCTGGCCGTGGCTTGCCGCCGGAGCGTTCGGCCTCATTCACGGGCTCGGCTTCGCCACCGCGTTGCGCGAGCTCGGCCTGCCGCGCGAGTCGCTCGCCCGCGCGCTCGTCTCGTTCAACGTCGGTGTCGAGCTCGGCCAGCTCGCGGTGGTCGCGGTTCTCGTCGCGCTCGTCGCCGCCGCGCGCCGACTAATCGACGAGCGACGGGTCGTCGGGCGCCACGTCCACCGGGCCGCTTGTTATCTGTTGGGTGCGCTTGCGGCGTGGTGGCTGCTTGACCGTGTCGTTGAACTGGCGAGCGGCGCGCGCTGACGCCATCGTCGTGAAGCGATAGAGCGGCGTCACGATGCGCTGACCGCAGCTCGACACCTCGGCGTACCACTCGTACGTCTTGCCGACTTCGAGACCATCGACCGGCGTCGCGACCGAGTCAGGCGCCGCATTCGCGACCGTGATGTCGCGGAACGGACCGCCGATGCCCTTGAGATCGACGTCGAGCGTGAACTCGCTGTTCGCGTCGGTCTCGTACTTGTCCATCGTCGGCGAGTACGAGCGGACGGTGACCGACTGCGTCGCGGGCGAGAACTCCCAGATGCGCATGAAGCCGCCGCCGCCGAGGTCGCGGCTCTGGTAGTCCGCGAGCATCGAGTTGATCGTGTGACCCTCGAACGTGTCGACACGCCGGCTCTCTGCCGAGACGTGACCACCGGTCATCAGCTGCACCTGCGGCAGATCTTTCAGCGCGTTGTAGATCATCTTGCTCTGCGCGCTGAACGCGCCGCCGCCGGTGAGCAAGTAGTGCGTGTTGAGGATGCCGAACGCCTTCGGGTGCATCTGGAAGATCGAGCGCGCCCACGCGATCTCGGCGGGATCCGGATCGAGCTCGTACATGAGGCTGACGACGACGAAGTCGAGCCCGCCCCACGAGAACGTGATCCAGCTGTTGTCGTTCTTCGTGCCGTAGTGCCCGCCGTAGTACGCCTTCCCCTGAAAGCGACTGATGCCGAAGAACTGGTTCCACTTCGTGGTCGTGAGCACCGTGTTGGAGCCGGTCAGCGTGTTGTCGTGGTTACCGACCTCCGCGGCCCATGGCACGCCGTCGGGGAGGCCGGGCTCCGGCTTCTCGAGCCGCTTCATCGCCGCATCGGCGACGTTCCACTGATAGAGCTGCGGCTCGTTGTTGATCATGTCGCCGTTGTGGATGACGCCGATGATGTTGTAGTCGACGCGGTGATCGCGCACCCACTGTGTCTGGTCATTGAAGTACTTCTCGAGGTTGCGACCCTCGATCGTGTAGATCTGCGTGTCGGGCAAGACGACGATCGTGAAGTCGTCGGCGTCCGAAACCTCGCGCACGTGATACGTCACGTCGACCGGCGCAACCTGCGACATCTCGAGCGCGACGTCGAGTGTGACATCCGGGCCTACCGCATTGCCGTCTGCCGGGCTCTCGGACGCGACGACCGGCGCCTTGCCGTGATCGAGCTGGGCGTCCTCCGCGACGAACGCACCACCGGCCAGCGTCGCCGGGAACTTGCCGACGCTATCCGCGGCGACCGTGCCGTCGCCTTCGGTATCGAACGACCACCGCGCGACGAGGCCCTCGCCCATCGCGATCGTGCGATACATGCCGTCGGCGATCTCGTCCGCGCTGCGCGCGCGATTCCACAGCCGCAGCTCATCGATCGAGCCCTGCAGATGGCCATGCGCCGTGGCATCGCTGGCGATCGCGGTCGCGATCGCGAACGGATGAATGCTGTCGGCGCGCGGCGTCGCGTTCGCCGTCGCCGTCCCGTCGAGCACGCCATCGAGGTACAGGTTCCACACCTTGCCGTCGTACGTCGCCGCGACGTGATGCCACTCGCCGCGCGCCACGCCGGTCTTGCCCATCACGGGATGGTTGGCGCCGGTCGCCATGTCTTCGAAGTCGGCGCCGAGAACATCGCCCCAGAAGCCAAACCCGTAGTTGCAGTCGATGTTCGTGCCCTCGCCGCCTTCGCCCAGGCCCTTGGCGGCAATCGGCACCATCACCAGACCGCCGGCGCCGGTGGTGAACGTCGTGCCGTCGCCATCGCGCCGCACCCACGCTTCGATCGTGAACGTCGACAGCCCGAGTCCGGGGTCGACTGCGGTCTTCGCGTAGTCGTCGACGCCGTCGAAGGCGAGCGAGCCACCGGGCGCAGAATCGTCGGGGCACGCGAGCGGCGTTTGCCCATCGTCGTCGTCGCCCTTCGCGTGATCGCTGCACGCAGTTGCGAGGAGCGCCACAAAACTAACAAAGCGAATCGCAGACATGCGGTCCCGATCAGCAAGGCCCATACCCACGCCCCTCCACGCAAAGCTGCGCGGTTAGCGGCGTGAACGACGCGCATTCCGCTGATCGTCGTCTGCGAGGTTGCGCACGAACGTTTGCAGTTGTGGCACACGACGCAACACGCGTGGTTTCGGTGGGGTTACAACGTCCCTCGACGTGCGCGACGCCATTGCGACTGCAGGGATCGCGTTAGTCACGTTCATGCTCTGCGTGCTCGCACCGCTGCGACCGCTCAGCGGCGATACGGTGCCTGGCCGCATCGGCGGCGCGGTCGTGCGCTGCGCTGGCGACTTCGACCTCGAGCATGTCGATTGGGTACGCACCGAGACCGCCCACGATCGATTGTTTTACTGGCTGCAGCGCGACGAGGCCGGCGAGCACACCTCGGTGTTCGGCCCCGCGCCGGCCGCCGTCATGGCGGTCGCGCTGCTCGCTTTCGGCGACGGTGACCGCATCGACGACGACACGCTCAGGCGACGCGAGCGAGGAGTCGCGGCGGTGCTCCTCGCGATCGCAACGGTCTTGCTCGTCCTCGCTGCTCGCGCACGTGTCACGTTGCCTCGAGCGCTGCTCGCCGGCGCGGTATGCACGCTGTCATTCGCCGGTGCGGGCACGCTCGGCCAAGGCCTGTGGCAAGCGACCACGGCATTGCCCGCATTGACCGGCGCGCTCGCGACGCTCGCTTGGCGCGATCGTAGGCCGCGACTCGCGCTCGCGACGCCGGCGCTGCTGCTACTCGCCGTGATGCTGCGGCCGACGATGGCGCCGCTCGTGCTTGGAATCGGGATCACGTGGGCTCGCGGCACACCCGACCGGCGGTCGTGGCTGATCGCGACAGTGGCTGCACTCGTGCTCGTCGCGCCACTCATCGTCTACAACGCGATCCACCTGTGGTCGCCGCTGCCGCTTGGCCAATGGAACGCGAATGCGCGCGCGACCCAGCACGTGTTCTCGCTCGCTGATGCCACAACCGGCGTCGCCGGACTTCTCGTCAGCCCGGCGCGCGGCCTCTTGTGGTTCGCCCCGATCGTGATCGTCGGCACCGTGCTCGGCATGCGCAACGCGAGCTATCGCTGGATCGCAGGCGGCATCGTGCTCCAGATACTCGCGATGGGAATGTTCTACCTATGGCACGGTGGCCAGGCGTTCGGCCCGCGCTTCCTCACCGAGGCCACCTGGGTCGGCACGTGGCTCGCGCTCGGCACCGAGCTCACGGCACGGCGCTGGCTGCTCGGCGTCGCGATAACGGTGACGATCCTCGTCGGGTCGCTCGCGCTATGGCGCTACCGCCCCGAGCAGTGGGAGTTCCCCCGCCGGCCCGAAGCACATCCAAGCCTGTTCTGGAACGTCGTCGATTCGCCGATTCCAGCGACGTTCACCGATCCACCCCGTGGCGCCGTGCGCGCCTACGACTCGCCGCCGGTCAACGGCCTCGCCTGCGAACGCGGCCAGCTCCGCTCCTACTAGCCCCGCGATCGTTGTCGCGGTGACGCCGCGCCAGGTCGCTCGAGGTCACGAGCTGGTAGTCGGTGAATTCGATCGAACCGACGAGCGACGGAGACAGCGCGTCGACGAAGGCCTGCGTGCCCGGCGCGGTGCGATAACGCTCCTCGGCCGCTGCGTCGTCCGCGATGATCAACGACATGTACTTCAGCGGCGCGCTCGCATCGCGATACGTCGTCCACGCCGAGTCCGGCAGCTCGTTGCGCACGTACGTCGCGAACTCGAACATCGCGCGCTCGGCTGTGTCTTTGGAATCGGCTCTAACTTTGAATCGCGCGATCTTGAACACCGGCATCCGGCGACGCTACCGCTGCTCACGCGGCGACGCCAGGCTGCGTCTCGCTCGGCGGCGTCGGTGCGAACTGCGGCAATACGAGCCACTTGTGCATCACGCGCGCGGGCTCGACC
>DASUFX010000189.1:0-4399 GCA_036274355.1 Kofleriaceae bacterium
GAGGACGTACTCGCGCGCCGCGTACCGCTGCTACTCGTGTCGCGCGATCAAGGACTCGGCGTATCCGAGCGCGTCGCGCAAAGGCTCGCCGCGATCCTCGGCTGGGATGCGGCTCTACTCGGCCAGATGCTCGACGAATACAAGGCAGAGGTCGAGCTGAGCCGGCGCTGGCGGAGCGAGCGAGCTTGAGGCTGTGACAGGCCTCCTCGCGAGCTACGGCATCTACGGCGGGTCGTTGATCGTCGCGTTCATCGCGGGCTTGTTCCCGCTGTTGAGCATCGAGGTGTTCCTCGTGCTCGTATCATCGGTGGCAAAGCCGACGCTCACGGAGCTCACGATGTGCTGCGCGCTCGCGGCGCTCAGCCATCAGGTCGCGAAGACGGCGACCTACTATGCCGGCGTCGGCGCGCTCGAGCACGGCAAGCTCAAGGAGAAGATCGAGGCCAATCGCGAGCGCATCGAACGCTGGAACAAGGCGCCGCTCCTGGTTCTCGCGCTCGGCGGTGCCTTCGGGTTCCCGCCGCTCTGGGTGCTCGGCTTCATCGCGCGGCCGCTCATGCGGATCAACATCGCGGCGTTCACCGTGATCGTGCTCGTCACGCGGTTCGGCCGGTTCTTCGTGCTCGCGGTGATCCCGATGCTGTTCTAGCGCCCACTAACGATCGTTCGGCCGCATATGATGCGGCGCGATCGCAGGCAGCTCGAAGTAGAACCGCGCGCCTTGGCCGGGCTGGCTGATGACGCCGATGCGGCCCTTGTGCGCCTCGATGATCTTGCGGCTCGTGTAGAGCCCGAGTCCGTAGCCTTCGGACTGCGTTGCCGCGCGCTTCGTGCGGCGATAGCGATCGAACACGACGCGCGCTTCGTCCGCGTTGAGCCCGGGGCCCGAGTCGATCACCGACACGCACGCATTCGCGCCGCGCGCGTCGAGCCGCACCGTGATCCCGCCGTCATCCCCGCCGTACTTGAGTGCGTTGTGGACGAGATTCGAGACCACGCGCTCGAGCCGGTTCTCGTCGCCGTACACGAACAGCACGTCGCGGATCTCGAGCCGCACGTGATCGCGATCTTGCGTCGGCACCGAACGTCCGACCGCGTCGCGCAAGAGGCGCGACAGATCGATGCGATCGAGGCGCAGCTCGAGCCGGCCGGAGTCCGCCGCAGACATGTCGAGCAGATCGGAGAGCAAGCGATCGATGTATGACGCGTTCTGCGCGATGCGCTCGAGACCGCGCGCCACCGCCGGCGTCAGCCGAAGCGCGAGCCGCTGCTCGATCTGATTTGCTTCGAGCATGATGATCGTCAGCGGGTTCTTCAGATCGTGCGCGAGCGCCGCTACATCCTCGTTCGGTACGGAGGGCGCGGCAGCACGGCGCGCCGCTTCGCGGGCTTTCTCCGCGAGCTCGTCACGCGTACCCACTGCAAGCACCGGAGTCCGCTGATCGTCTTCGAACGGATCGACGATTTCGACATCGCGATCGTCCGATGACGGAGGCTGGGTGACCCTCGACATCTGACTCATTGTTACGCCGATCGGCGCGGATGGAAACCCCATGCGATCGATCGGGGTTACATGCGCGTACGCATCGGCACACCGCTAAAACGTAACGGCGCTCGCTTCTGAATGTCTTTGCTCGTCGATCTTACCGCGCCCTAACGCACCCGATTTATTTGAGCCCCAACAAACCACGGAGCGATCTCCGAGAACCGCGCATGCGTGAGATGGGCTCGCCGCGATCGACAGCGCCGCGCCGACGCCTGCAATCGCCGTCACGAGCCGGCTCTTCGTATCGACGGCCCAGCACCGCGCGCTGCCGTCGGTGATGCGCGCGCAATTACCAGTCACGTAATCCACGCTCGCGAGCCCGGGCCACGGCGTGTCGACCGTGCAGCCATCTTTCGGTGCGAGGCATTCGAGCTTGCCGGTCTTCGTCACCACGCACAGGCCGACATCGAACGCGAGATGCTTCGCGGCCGGCAGCCGCAGCACTTCGATCGGCATCCCCTTCGCGGCGGTCTCCTCGGGCTTCGGCGCGGCCGGCTTCGCCGCGGGTTTCGCGGCCGGCTTGCCCTTCGGCGTCTTCTTCGCAGTCTGCTTCGCTGCGGGCTTCTTCGCGGGCGCTTTCTTGGGCGCTGGTTTCGGAGCAGCCTTCGGAGCGGGTTTCGGCGTCTTCGGTGCCGCCGCTGCACACCGCGTGGCGGGCCCTGCGCACGCGACCGAACCGTCGCGACGGAGCCCACACACTTCATCACCGCTCGACGCGATCTCGATGACGTTCGTCATCGCGGTCTTTTGCGGACGGCCACTCGCATCCCAGAACCAGACCGTGCCGTCTTCGGCGAGCGCACCGTTCGCGGTCACCGCCGCGATGTGATCGAGACCGTTCGACGGCGTCGGCACGCGATTCATGCTGCCGCCCGACAGCTTGAGGTGGCCCGCCGCATTGATATCGCCCCAGCACACGAGCGAGTGATCCTCGAGCGTCGCGCACGAGGCGCTCGCAACCGCGAACAGCCGCTTCGCCTTCGCGACGCCGGGCACCGCGGTCGGGCTCAGTAGGTTTTCCTTGCGGCCGAAATAGATCCGGCCCCAGCAGGTCACGCTCTCGTCGTCGAGCAGCGCGCACACGTGCGACGCGCCCATCACGATGTCCTTCACGGCGTGCAGCTTCACGGTGGTGGGCGTCGCTGAATCATTCGTCGTGCCGTTGCCGAGCTGGCCTTCGTTGTTGCGCCCCCAGCAGCTCACCGTCGCATCGGCCATGAGCGCGCAGCTCGTGTGGTCGCCGACCACGACCTTCTGCGCTTTGGTCTCGGGCGGCGGCGCGCCCGCATCGGGCTCCGGGGGCGCATCGATCGGCTTGGCCGGCGCGTCATCCTTCGGCGGCGGCTTGTACGGCACTTCCTTTGGCTTGCATGCGACGAGGAGCGCGACCAGGACCAACAGCCTCATCGCAGGCCCTCCACGAAGCGCATATCGATCCGACCGAGCAACTTCTTGATGCGATCTGCCATGTCCTCGAGCTCGGAGAGCTGCGACGCCTCGTAGAGCTTCTGCGCGAAGTTCATGACGCGGATCAGGTACGAGAACAAGTTTCCTTCTTCGTGCTCGAGGTGGTGCTTCTCGACGAACTCGAGGAACGAGAATCCCCCATCCTCGAGCTGCGCCCACACGTCCTTGGGCCGCTTGCCGCCGTGCAGCTCGGGATGCGGCACCTTGCCCGAGAACTCGCCGTGGATGACCTCGATCTTCGTCAGCGGCCGCGGATGTTCCTGGAGGTACTTCGCCTCGGCATCGTCCCACGTCACGTGCGGGTTCTCGATGCGCGCCTCGCGGAGCCAGTTGCGCATCCACTCCTTCTTCTCGTCCTCCCCCTTACGATCGAGCTGGCGCTGAATGATGTCGTGATCGATCAAGTACTCGACGAGCTGGCGCAGCTCCACGTAGTCGAGCTGGTGGTTGAACAGCACGTAATAGATGAACAGGCCGTCCATACCTTGCAGGCTCCGGATCATCTCGCCGGAGACCTGTTTGCCGTGCTCGTCGAGCACGCCGATCGCACGCATGTTCGCGACGAGCTGCGCGAGGACTTTCTGCAGCTCCTTGCGCTCGCGATCCGTGAGCAGCAAGTGATCGATGACGGTCACGACGTCGAGCCGCATCGACGGCGGCAGTGACGCCTCCGCCTCGGCCATGCGCTGCTCGGCTTCGCTTCCCGGCAGCGCCTTCTCCGCCAGATCGGGCAGCCCGATCGCGAGCACCTGCTCCGCCGTGATCTTCGTCTTGCTGCGCAGCTCGGCGGGCTCTCCCTTGACCAGCTCGGCGTGCAGCTCCGGGGTCCAGATCACGTCGCCTTTGCGCTGCGCATCGTTGCGCGCGCGGCCGTAGACCGTCTTGCGCGCGCGCTCGACGTCCTTCTGGTTCTTGAGCTCCTTCTTGAGGTCGCTGACCACCTGCTCCGGCGCGAGCGTGATCGCGAGGCCGCGATCGTCGAACTGCGGACGCCCAGCGCGACCCGCCATCTGGTGGTACTCGGCCGCGGTGATCATGCGCGGTTGCTGCTTGATGAACTTGCGCAGCGACGGGAACACGACCGTGCGCGCCGGCAGGTTGATGCCCGCGGCGATGGTCTCGGTCGAGACGACGAACTTGATCAGGCGCTCGAGCGCGAGCTGTTCGACCAGCTGCTTGTAGCGCGGCAGGATGCCCGCGTGATGGATGCCGATGCCGTGGCCGAGCAACGGGCGCAGCTCCTTCGATGCGCCGCTCGGCAGCAGCGCCTCGTCGCACATCTGATCGATCTTCGCCTTCTCCTCGTCGGTCGTGAACCGGCGGCATGACTTGAGGAGGCGCGCGATCTCGAAGCACTGCTCGCGGCCGAACACGAAGATGATCGCC
>DASUFX010000190.1:0-3228 GCA_036274355.1 Kofleriaceae bacterium
GATCGTTCAATAGCGCTGCACGTCGTCGCTGAGGATCATCATGCCACCAAGCCAATACTCGAGCTGCTCACCGCATAGGTGCCGCTCGAGTGCGCGGCTAGGTTCCGAGCGCGACGAGCGCGACTTCGATGCGCGAGAACACGCCTGCCGACGTCGCGGTCGCACACACGTCGAAGATGCCCGCGTCGTCGTAGCCCTTCTCGCGAAGCGGTGCGAACGATTCGTCGGTGAGCTTCCACGGTGCGAGCGTCACCGTCTCGGCGACCGTGCGCAGCGCTTCGTCGACGGGATTGGCGGTTAGATCCGTGGGTGACGAGATGCCGCCGTCACCGAGCCACGCCGCGACCCAGCGTGCGATCAGTGTGCGTTGCCGGCGCGTGAGCGGCGCGTCGTGCGAGTAGAAGATGTAGTGACGCCACTCGGTGAACGCGTTCGCTGTTGCCGGTCGACGCGCGATGTCGATCGCCGGTCTGCCCACGACAAGCTCGGGTGCCGTCGGCCACGGCGCGACGTTCGGATCCGCGTGCGGTACTTGGAGCACCACGTTGTAGTCGAGTGGCGCCTGCACCGCATCGGCGATGCGATTGAGATGACCGAAGTACGACGCGAGCGTGATCACGTGCAGCACGTCTTCGTCGCTGAGGCCGGCGCGGTGTGCGCGACCGAGCGTCTGCCGCGACATCGCCCATGGCGCCTCGGTGACCGTGACCGCGAGCTCGGCGATCATGCGCTGCCGCGCGTTCGGCCACTCGCGCGCGATGCCGCGCGGCTCCTCGATCACGTGCCGTGCGAACGTTTCATCTTCGGACGCGACACGCAGAAACTCTGCGTGACAGGCCGTTCAATACAAACACTGGTTCAGTCGTGATGTGATCGCGTTGACGAGCTCGCGCTCCGGCCACGTCAGCGGACCGGCGCCGTTGAGCGTCGATGACGTGCCGAACACGCGTGGGATCAGCTGCGGATCGAGGCTATGCATCGCGATGATGCCGGGCACGCCACCGTGCGCCGGCCGATAGACCGGCGGCAGCGGCCGCTCGCGCATCTTGTCGTAGAGCTCGCGTAGCGGACCGGTCGCTCCCTCGTAGTTCGTGTACGCGAGACCCACGGAACAATCGTATCAAACCGCGCGAATCAGAGCGCGGTGAGCTTTTGCACGCTGAAGTGGGCGCCCATCATCCCGAAGCCCATCGCGTTCTTGTCGACCTTTCCCTCCACCTCGACGCGCTGGCCGTCCTTCGCACCGTCGACCTTGCCGGTCAGCTGATACTGATCGCCGTCGTCGGTCTTGAGCAGCCAATGGCCGCCTTCGACGTCCGTCCGGGTGATCGTGCCCTTGAGCTTCATACCTGCACGATAGCTGGTGATTTGAGTTGCGGCCACCGGGTCGAAAACCCCAGCACGATCGGCCGTCTCGTGCGTTCATAATCAGCCTGATGCGCTGGCTGCCGCTTCTCTTGGTGCTCGTGTGCGCGAGCGCGGCCGCCAACCCGGTTCGGCGCGACCTCGACATCTTCGAGAGAGACGTCCGCTTCCGGAAGGGCAAGCGGCCCTACAAACCGTCTCCGCCGCCGTGCAAGCAGACCTCGAGCTGGCGGAAGTACACGAAGTGTCAGCTCAAGGGCCTCGAGATCGAGATGATCCAGGACCAGCCGACGATGAAGCTCGTCGTCTACAAGACGCCGTACAACCCGAATTCGAAAGTCGTCGCGCTGCACTTCTTGACGGGTAACGCGTGGGTTCAGTCGGGCTTCTACACCGAGCTCAACACGACCACCGAGCTGCTCGGCTACCGCAAGGCCGGTGAGCGGTTTCGACTCGACGTCGGCTACGCGACGCCAACCTGGGTGACGCTCGACGAAGTGAGCACGCGCCCGGCGACACTGCGCCGGCAGTTCACGTACTTCTGCACCGCAACCGGCGGATGCCCGTCGGTGATGACCGCGTGCGATGTGATCGTGCACGGCAAGGCGGTGTCGTCGTTTCGCGGCGAGCCGGTGTGGGAAGGCAACATGCTCAAGGTGCGTGGCAACGCGAGCGCGACGAACCGCTACTGCACGAAGCCACCGAACCTGATCGACGTGAGCGACGAATGAAGCGCTGGCTCGTTCTCGCGCTCTTGCTCGCGTCGACGGGCACCGCGTCACCGCGGCGGGTCGTGCACATGCCGACGCTGCCCGAGGTCTGCCCGAGCAACGCAGAGTGGGACAAGCTCGACGCGTGCATTCGCCGTCACGGCACGATGAAGGTGCTGCGTGACGAGCCGGCGCTGAAGATCATCGACCTCGACGACCGCATGTCTCGGTTCGGCGGGATCTACGTCTACGCATTCAAGACCAAGTGGGACATGCGCGGAACGATGCGGCTGTGGCAAGAGCACGACGTGCTCGGCGTCCAGCACGTCACGTACGGCAAGCACAAAGGCATTCGCTTCGACGTCGGGCTGTCGACGGCGATGCCCTTCACGCTCGACGGCGAAACGAGCATGCAAGGCGTGCTGCGCCAGCAGGAGACGATGGTGTGCTTCGAGGACGCGTGGGGCTGCCTGCAGGCGATCACGAGCTGCGAGCTACTCATGCGCGGCAAGGCGTACTACTCGTTTCGCGGCACGCTGGCGTACGCAGACAAGCAGTTGCAGATCGTCGGCGATCGCTCTCGCTCGGGAACGTACTGCACGTCGCCCGAGATCATGTTGCAGGATCAGTAGGTGAGCTGATCGACGACGTAGTGCTTGTCGACGGTGAGCGGCTGGTCGTAGATCTCGCCCTTGTAGAGGTAGCGATAGCGCGCGAAGTTCTCGGTGACCTTCTTCATGTACTCGCGCGTCTGCGTGTACGGCACTAGCTCGACGAGCTCATCGATCTCGCGATCGCCGTATTGATCGAGCCAGCGCATCACCGGGCGCGGTCCGCTGTTGAACGAGCCGGCACCGAGCGGGATCTGCCCTTTGAACTTCTCGAGCATGTGCCCGATGTACCAGCTGCCAGTCATGATGTTGTACTCGGGCTCGTAGAGCTTGCCCGGGTCGTAGGGAAGCTTGAGCGCCTTCGCGACGCGCATCGTCGTCGCCGGGATCATCTGCAGCAGGCCCTGCGCATCGGCGTACGAGAGATCGTGCGGATCGAAACCGCTCTCCTTGCGCATGATCGAGTGCAGGTACCCTTCGGGATTCTTGCCAAGCTTCTCGTGCTTCTCGATCAGCTCGTGGTACGCGCGCGGATACGCGTT
>DASUFX010000191.1:0-7663 GCA_036274355.1 Kofleriaceae bacterium
CCTTGAGTGCGCGGGCGTTCATCCACTTGTCGAGCATCTTCGACTGCACCTCCAGCGCCTCCAGATAGACGATCTGCTTGTGCGCGTTCGACGCGCGGCCGTGCAGCACGCCGTCCATCGGCGCGGTCTTCGGCAGTCCCCTCAGCGAGAGGAGCGTCGCCGGGATCATCGGCTTCATCGGCAGCATCGCGCTGGCCTCTTTCGCGCCGAGCGCATCCTCGAGCTTCTTCCAGTACTCGGGACCGATCTCGTCCTCGAGCGTCGTGCCGTCGCTGCGCTTCACCTCGAGCTTGCTCGCGTCCGACAGGTCCGTCTCCATCGCGAAGATCGGTTTCTCGTCGAGCTTCTGCCAGACGACGTCGGGCAGGCGCGACGTCGGATCGACGCCGACGTGGATCGTGCCGAGCAGATAGCTCGTGTTGCCATCCTTCTCGACCTTCCAGAGCAGCGGTTTTTTCAGCGGATCTTTTGCCGGTGCCGGTGTGTTCCAGGGGTCGGCCGCCGCGCCGCCGCCACTGCCACTTTGTGTGACACGCGCCCCGTCGTGATTGCCGCGATCGCACCCGACGATGGCGGTTACGACGAGCGCCACCAGACCGACATTGCGAAACTTCATGACCGTGCTTTAGCATTAAACCGTGGGGCGACTCGGGGCTTTGCTGATCGTGGCGACGATGGTGATGTCGTCGACGGCGCGCGCCGACGAGGACATCCAGCTCGCGCTGTCCGATCGCTGGCGCGAGGTTCCGCCGAGCCAGCGCCTCAAGCTGTCGGATCAGATCACCGAGCAGCTCACCGAGCTCGGTAACTTCATCGGCACGCACGTCAACGTGCTGTCGGATGACATCCTGATGATGAAGTTCGACGGCCGCCGCCGCTATGCGCGTATTCGCTTCGGCACGGGCGAGGACGCGTACCTGCGCTTCAAGTTCGATAGCGACTGGTACTTCCAGCAGGGCAAGGCACGCGTGCAAGCGCGGCTCGATCTCGGCGTCGGCACGCATCAGTTCCATCTCGAGCTGCCCGACGTCGACATGGTGCCCGCGAGCTATCGCGGCGATCGCGGCGTCGAGCTTCGCTTGCCGCTGTTCGAACGCCGCTGGTGAAAAAAAAGAGCCGCGACGTTCTCGCGGCTCTCTTCGTTCACGAACGAGTGACGACTACCGCCAGCCGCCCTCGATCCACACCCAGTACGTCACGTTGCCCTGCGTGCGCTGCTCCCACTTGCCGTCGTACCACTGGACGTTCGCGCGCTGGCGCTCCCAGTGACCCGCGATCCATTCGTACTTGCTGTTGCCCGACCAGCCCCAGTGACCGCGAACCCAGACGAAGCCAGCACGCGGCTGGACGTTCTCGGCCTGCGGTGCGGGCGGAGCACTCGTCGGACCCGGCGGTGGCGTCGGCGGAGCTTGCACCACCGGCGGAGCAGGCGGCGGGGGAGGCGTCGGCGCGGGAGCCGGCGGCGCTGCCGCGACCCACTGACCTTCAACCCAAACCCACTTGCCACCTTGGTTCTGCCAGCTGCCGTCTTGCCACGTGTAGTTCGCGCGCACGCGTTCCCAGTGACCCGGCGTCCACGCCCACTTGCCAGCCTTCCAATCCCAGCGACCCTTCACCCAGACATGGCCGGCCTTCGGAGCGATCTGCTCGGCTTGCGGCGCGGGCGGTGCGGCCGTCGGGAACTGCGGCAACGGAGCTGCCGCGGTCCACGCGCCGTCGACCCACACCCACTGGCCGTTCTTGTTCTGCCAGCTGCCTTCGGTCCAGGTGTAGTTCGCGCGCGCGCGCTCCCAGTGACCCGCGACCCAATCCCAGTTGCCGTTCTTCCAATCCCAGCGACCCTTCACCCAGACGAAGCCGGCGCGCACGCCGAACTTCTCGTCACGCGGTGCGGGCGGCGCGGCATCGGGGAACTTCGGCGCATCGATCCAATCGCCGTTGACCATCACCCAGACGCTGCCTTGCAGCTCCCACTTCGGCTCGCGCCAGCGCTTGTTCGCGCGCTCGCGCTCCCAGTGACCAGGCGTCCACGCCCATGCACCGTTTTGCCAGTCCCAGTTGCCGCGAACGAACACCCAACCGCGACGCGGTTGCCACTTCTCTTCTTGCAGTGCGGGCGGCGCAGCGTTCGGACGATCGTCGTCCCAATCACCGTCGATCCTCACCCAGACATCGCCCTTCTGTTCCCAGCGACGGGCGCGCCACTTCTTGCCCTTGCGGACTTTCTCCCAATGACCGGGTTCCCACGCCCACGCACCGTTCTTCCAATCCCAGTTGCCGCTCACCCACACGAAGCCGTTGCGGCGGCCGATCTTCTCCTGCCTCGGTGGCGGAGGAGCTTCACGTGGACCTGCAGCGGCGACCGGCGGAGCCGGCGGCATCACGGCGGATGGTGGTGGACCCTTGGGGCCCTTGCGATGATCGCGAACCGCTGGTTGCGCACCGGCAACCGAAACCGTGAGCAGCGTGCTACCTGCAATCGTCAGAAGCCAACGTGAAATATTCGATCGCATCGTTCCTCCTAAACCGAACGTGGGACGGAACTTATCGCGGATTATTCACGCGAACCATGTCGGGCGACCCTCGAAGTTCTTGTCGTGTTACCAACACATAGGTGATTCTCCGAATCGCGCTTGTAGGTCTGCTGACCCTCGTCGCGTGTGGCGACCGCAAGAGTGCAGAACCCACACGGCGCTCGCCGCTCGAAGTCGGCATCGCGCGCGATCTGACCGCGAAGCTCGGCGAACCGGTGACCGCGAGCTGCGTGATGATCCAGAACCTGCCCGCGAAGTGCGAGGCAGCACTCGCGGATGGTACGAAGCTGCCGATCGTCATCACGAGCGAAGGCAAGGAATGGGCGTGGCGCGTTGGTGGCCGCGTCGTCGAGTCCGCGCCGATCGTTGCATATATCAACGCCGCGCTCGCCGACCTGAAGATCGCGCAGCAGGCGAGCTGCGGACCGCGCATCGTGTTTGTCGAGCCGGGCGGCCGCATCGGCTGCAAGCTGTCAGGCGGCGGAATGGGGTTCGTGCGCGTTGCCGTCGACGGCACGACGTCGCTGGAGCTCGACATCGATCCCGCAAGTGCTGCAGCCCGCGGCGAAGTAGTGACTCCGCAACGTGATCGCGAGCTGACGACGATTTCGAAAGCACTCGAAAATCTCGAAGGCGAATCGGACGGCGAGGAAGAAGTACCGGGCGATGGCGGCGTGCCAAGTCCATAGTAGAGTCGGCGCTATGAGATCCGTCTGGGTGGTCGCATCATGCGCATTCGCGCTGTCGTGCGGACAACCCACGACGAAGCAGCACGTCGAGCATCCGCCGGCGCAAACCCAGAAAGGTTCGCGCACCATCACGGTGATCGGTACGAACGATCTGCACGGCGCGATCGATCGGCTGCCGCTGTTCGGTGGGTTCCTGTCGAACGTCCGCGCGGCACGCGAAGCGGACGGCGGCGCGGTGCTCCTGCTCGACGCGGGCGACATGTTTCAAGGCACGCTCGAGTCGAACCTCGCCGAGGGTGCCGACGTCGTGAAGGCGTACAACCAGCTCGGTTACACCGCAGTCGCCGTCGGCAATCACGAGTTCGACTTCGGGCCGGAAGGTCCGGCCGCGGTCGCGAAGTCGATCGAGGACGATCCGCGCGGCGCGCTCAAGCAGCGCGTTGCAGAAGCGAAGTTCCCGTTCCTCGTTGCCAACATCGACGACGCGAAGACCGGCGAGCGCATCAAGTGGAAGAACATGCCGCCGTCGATGATGGTCGAGTCGGCAGGCACGATGATCGGCATCATCGGCGCGGCCACCGAATCGACGCCGTACACGACGATGCCGGCGAACTTCCTCGGCCTCAAGATGGCGCCGACCGCAGCGGCGATCACGAAGGAGGCGAGGGCGCTACGCGCGAAGGGCGCGCAGATCATCATCGTCGTCGCGCATATCGGCAGCGCGTGCAAAGACACGACAAACCCGAACGACATCTCGTCGTGCAACAAGGACGAAGAGGTGTTCAAGGTCATCAGCGATCTGCCGAAGGGGCTCGTCGACGTCTGGATCGGCGGTCACACCCACGCGGCCATCGCGCAGCGCATCTCCGATGTCGCCGTGATCGAGTCGTTCTCGTCGGGGCGTGCGTTCGGTCGCGTCGATCTACGCGTCACCGGCACGCATGTCAGCGGCGTCACCATCTATCAGCCGACGCTGCTCTGCGATCTCGATAAGGACGGCAACCCCGAGCCGGTCGCGCAGTGCAAGCCCGACCCGTACGAAGGCCACCCGGTCACCGCCGACGCCGAGGTGCAGAAGCTCGTCGACGCGGCCGTCGTGCACGCGGGCAAGCTGCGCGACGAGAAGCTCGGCATCGCGCTGACGGGCATCATGACGAAGAGCTACTCGCTCGAGTCCGCCGAAGGGAACTTCTTCACCGATCTGATGCTCGCCGCACGTCCCGAGGCACAGGTCGCGCTGACGAACGGCGGCGGCCTGCGCGCAGACATTCCGGCCGGCGATCTCACGTATGGCCGGCTCTACGAAGCGATGCCATTCGACAACCGCTTCGCGCTGATCGATCTCAAGGGCAAGCACATCCGCCGTCTGATCACGACGAACATCCAGCGCGGCAGCGGCATTTACTCGTGGGGCGGCGTCAGCGCGAAGGCGCGTTGCAAGGCGGGCCTGCTCGACGTCGAGATCAAGATCGGCGGCAAGCCGCTCGCCGACGATGCGACCTACAAGCTCGTCACCAGCGATTTCCTCGCGTCGGGCGGCGACATCAGCGCGATCGGCCGGCTCAAGCTGCCCGAGGGCTCGATCCAGATGACCGATGTCATCATTCGCGACGCGATCGCGGACGTGCTGCGCAAGGAAGCCAAGAAGAAGGGCAAGGTCGATCCTTTGCAGTACTTCTCGGCGAAGAACAAACGGCTCGATTACGAAGGCGAGCGCCCGGTCCTGTGCCAGGGCGCGAAGCCAACGCGGACATCCGAGGAGCCGGACTGATGGTGATGAAGGAAACCCCGGACTGGTCGCCCGAGAGCTGGCGTGCGCGCCCTGCTGCGCAGCAAGTCGGCTACGGCGACACCCAAACACTCGCGCGTGTGATGGCGGAGATGGCAGCGTTGCCACCGCTCGTCACGTCGTGGGAAATCGAAGACCTCCGCAACCAGCTCGGCAAGGCAGCGCGCGGCGAAGCGTTCCTGCTGCAGGGCGGCGACTGCGCCGAAAGCTTTGACGACTGCCGCTCGGAGCCGATCGCCGCGAAGCTCAAGATCCTGCTCCAGATGTCGCTCGTGCTGGTGCACGGCACGCGCAAGCCAGTGATCCGCGTCGGTCGCATTGCCGGGCAGTACGCGAAGCCCCGCTCGGCCGATAACGAGACGCGCGGCGATGTCACGCTGCCCGCGTACCGCGGCGACTTGATCAACCGCGATGCGTTCACCGCCGAAGATCGGGAGCCCGATCCGACGCTGATGCTACGCGCCTACGAGCGCGCTGCGCTCACGCTCAATTTCATTCGCGCGCTGACCGAAGGCGGCTTCGCCGATCTCCACCACCCGGAATACTGGGACGTCTCGTTCGCGCAAGGCTCGCCGAACGCGGCGCACTACCACCGCATCGTCGAGTCGATTCGCGAGTCGCTCGACTTCGTCGCCGCGATCACCGGCGTCGAGTCCGACGTCCTGCGCCGCGTTCACGTGTTCACGAGCCACGAAGCGCTCGCGCTGCCGTACGAGCAGGCGCAGACGCGTCGCGTGCCGCGTCGCGCGGGCTACTACAACCTGTCGACGCACTTCCCGTGGATCGGCATGCGCACCGCTCAGCTCGACGGCGCGCACGTCGAGTTCCATCGCGGCATTCGCAATCCGCTCGGGATCAAGATCGGTCCGGCGATGACCATCGACTGGCTGCAAGGCCTGCTCGAGGTCCTCGATCCGAACAACGAGCCGGGCCGGATCACGCTCATCCACCGCATGGGCGCCGCCAAGGTGCAGGACAAGTTGCCTGCCCTCATCGACGCCGTGCGCAGCGCGGGCCGCAGGGTGCTGTGGGTCTGCGATCCGATGCACGGCAACACCGAGACGACCCCGCAAGGCATCAAGACGCGTCGCTTCGACAACATCATCTCCGAGCTCGAACAGTCGTTCGAGCTGCATCACAAGCTCGGTTCGCACCTCGGAGGTGTGCACATCGAGCTCACCGGTGAGAATGTCACCGAGTGTGTCGGCGGTGCGCGCGGCCTCACCGAGGCCGACCTCGCGCATGCGTACAAGAGCCGCGTCGATCCGCGCCTCAACTACGAACAAGCCCTCGAGACCGCGCTGCGGATCTCGCGCCATTTGCGCGGCTCGTAGCTTCGTCGGTGGGCCTGCATCTTGCGGCGACATCCGCGGCGGCAGTTCGTCGCACCGCAGCGTCGTGCGCGCCGTGGTATGGCAACCCGCGACGTATGACCGGGCAGGCACCACAGACGCAATCCACGAGCCGCTTGCTGTGGTTCGTGAGCTGGGTGCTGCCGCTCGTCGGCATGGGCCTCGCGTACACGGTGCTCGCGTGGTCGAGCGACACCGACAACACCGGCAAGGCGTGGATGGCGGTCGGGTTCGGCTTCGTCGTCGTGATCTGGAGCGTGTTCCGCATCCTCGTCGATCAGACGGCGCTCGCGCGCGCGGTCGCCGCGAACGATGTCCCGCGCATCCTCGCGATCACGGACAAGCAGCTCGCACGCAAGCGTGGCGACCCGAAGCGCGGCCCGTTTCTCGTCTATCGCGCTTATGCGCAGGAGGCGCAGCGCGACTACACGTCCGCGCTCGCCACGCTCGACGAGGCGAAGCCCGCTGACCCAGGCCTCCAGTTGCTTGCCGCTGCACTGCGCGTGCTCGCGCTCGTCGAGACCGGCGATTTAGCGAGCGCTCGCCGCGTCGAGACCGACGAGCTCGAGCCCCGCGCGGCGAAGCTCGACGCGCGCCTGCACGCGGCGCCGCACATTCACGCGAACCTCGCGCGCGGCCGCTTGCTGCTCGCCGAAGGCAAGACCGATGAAGCGCGCGCGCAGCTCAGGCGCGTCGTCGACGACATTCGCGCCGGTAGCCCGCTGCGCGTCCGTGCGCGCGAGCTGATGGCGGGCTAACGAGCGGCGCTAGAAGCCGCGCGTGATCGCGAAGCCAACCTGGTCGGGCGTCACGATCGGTGCGAACACGGTTTGATCGATGCGCTCTTTGTCGGGCGCGGTCACGTACATCACGATCGCACCGCCGATCGCGATCGCGCCACCGATGAAGATCGGCGTCGCAACCCAGCGCGCGATCGTCTGGTAGTGGTTCGCGGCCTTGGTCGATTCGTCGAGCGTGCAGCCGGTCGGTGAGCAGTAGCTGCCGCCGTCGGTCTGGCCGGTGATCGCCATGCCGTCCTTGGCGTACTTGTCGTATTTGCCCTTCGCCCAGAACGCGATGCCTGCCGACGCGCCCCACAGCACGACGCCGCCGCCAGCGAGAATGATCGCTGCTTTGCGACGACCCGCGCCGCGATCGACGATGACGGTGTTCGCGCCTTCGACAAGCGCGACGTCGATCGTTTGGCCACCGCGGCCCTCGACCTCGAACTCCTGCGTGAAGATCTTGCGACCCGGCGCGCCTGCGACGAGTGTGTGATGGCCCGGATCGACTTCGGCG
>DASUFX010000192.1:0-7080 GCA_036274355.1 Kofleriaceae bacterium
GATCACGAACGACTCGCTGCTCGTCGGTGCACCCTATGAAGACTCGGGCGCGACGGGCTGGAACGGTTCACAAGGCGACGGCGCCATCGATGGTGATGGCGGCGCCGTGTACACGTTCCGCTAGACCACGTCGAATACGAGATCGCCGTCAGGGTTGACGGTGTATTCGAACAGATTGCCGGCCGACGTGATCTTGACCTTCGCGTTCTCGCCAATGAGCGCGTTCGCGAGAATCACGATGCGTCCGATGTTCGAGCCGATCGTCCTCTGCACGGGCGGCGGCACCGAGCCCGACGTACCGTCGAAGACAGCGGACTCGACTTCTGAAATCTTGTCGCGGCGAATGTTCACGTACGTCACGGACACTTTCGAGAGCGTCACGACCTCGAGCGTGTAGCCTGCACCCTGAGCAAACGACCCCATGTATGGCATCTCGTCCCCCTGTTCGAGTTGGACGAAAATAGTAACATCGTGATGCGTGCGCACGCTGGTGGGGACATGCGTTATCGCGATCGGGTGTGGCAGCGGGTCGTCGACGCCGGACGCCAGCCGCAACGATTCGCTGCAGCTCGATGCGGACATCGACGGCAACGCAATCGATGCACCGGACGCGAACACGGGAAGCGGTGTGCGTGTCGGTGGCACTGCGTTCGGCATCCGCGCACCCGTCGAGGTCACACTGACCGTCGACAGCGCGAGCCATCGCATGATCGTCACCGAGGACGGCGCGTTCCGCTTTCCGCGCAAGTTTCTGTCCGGAACGTATTCGGTCACCGAAACCAGCGCGGACTGCGTGATCGAGAACGGCACCGGCACGCTTACCGGGAGTGAGGTCACGAACGTGTCGTTGATCTGCCGTGGCGTGGTCGAGCTCGGCTCGATCGCGTTCGCGCCGAACGTCGTGCGTCTCGCGACCACGTTCGATCCGGGTGCTCCGCTCACATACACGGCGACCCGACCGTTCTTCGCCGATGCGACCGACACGATCACGGTGACCCCGACCGCGCTCTATCCCGCCCTCGCGTCGCTCGCTATCAACGCTGCACCGGCGAGCAGCGGACAGCCATCCGTGCAGCCGTACAACGCGCAGACACCGGTTGCGCTCGCGTACGGCTCGGCGTTCGCGAACATCTATACGTTCGCGACCACGCCCGAGGTGTCGTTCGAAGCGTACGTCAAGGCGTCTGACACGGCGATGCAGGCCGGCTTCGGAAGCGGCCAGTCGACAGCCTGCATGGGCGCGACGAACAAGAACGGCAACGGCGTCGCACTGAGCGGCGACACGCTCGTTGTCGGATCGCCGTGCATCAACGTCCGCGCCGGCGCGGCGTATGTCTACCGCCGCACGGGCACGACTTGGGCATTCGAGGCCAAGCTCACCCCGACCGTCGCAGATATGAATGACTTGTTCGGAACGTCGGTCGCGATCGACGGCGACTCGATCGTCGTCGGTGCGTTCGGTGAAGCGAGTAGCAACGGGACCGCGACCGACAACGCCGCACCGAACGCGGGCGCGGCGTACGTGTTCACGCGAAGCGGCACGGCGTGGTCGCAGCAGGCGTATCTCAAGGCGACAAACATCGACGCGGCCGATCGGTTCGGTACGTCGGTCGCCATCGCGGGCGACACGGTCATCGTCGGTGCGCCCGGTGAATCGAGCAGCGGCACCGGCATCAACGGCACGGCGAACAACACTGCGTCCGCGGCCGGCGCTGCCTATATCTTCACGCGCAGCGGCACGACGTGGTCGCAGCAGGCGTACGTGAAGGCCTCGAACACCGGCGCCAACGACGCCTTCGGCACCGCGGTCGCGATCGCGAGCAACACAGCGGTCGTCGGCGCGCCGAACGAGGACGGTGCGACGGGCGATGACGGTGCGGTTTACGTGTTCGTGCGCAACGGCACCACGTGGTCGCAGCAAGGCTACTTGAAGGCATCCAATGCCGGCGCGTCCGACACGTTTGGCACCTCGGTCGCCGTCGATGGCAATTTGCTAATCGGTGGCGCGCCTGGCGAGGACGGCAACGGCTCGCTCGCGGAGAACGACTCCGGTGCCGCGTACGTGTTCACGCGCAACGGCACGACGTGGACGGAGGACGCGATGCTGTTCGCGAACACGCGCGTGCAGAGCGGCGGGTTTGGTCAGGCGGTCGCGATCGATCGTACGCACGCCGTCGTCGGCTCGCGACTCGCGGGCAACGGCATCATCCAGGCGTACCGGCGCAGCGCCACCGCATGGGACACGATCCGCTTCCGCAATGCGCCGAACATGGATGTCGCCGGCCTCGACGAGTTCGGCTCCAGTGTCGCGGCCGATGGCGACACGTTCGCGGCCGGCGCGTTCAAGGAAGACTCGAACGCGACGAACGTCGGTGGCAACGGCGCCGACAACAGCGCGACGGACAGCGGCGCCGTGTACGTGTTTCGCTAAGCAGCGTCGAGCTCGATCACAGACCTGAGCGCAAAGGAACGTCTACGCTCGAACGCCGAATGGCGCCTTCCACGCCGCACGACGTGTTCCAGATCGAACGCCAAGACGCCGAACAGAGCCAAGGTCGCCACCAGAGAGCGGTCTTCTAACACGCTCTGCACCAGCGATCGCGCGAGCAGAACGCGATCAAGAGACGCGCTTGGCGTTCTTGGCCGGCTTGGGATCTTGGCGTTCCTCTGGGAGCCGCGAAGCGGCAGACGCGGGCTCCTTCGACGGCGGCGTTCTGCATCTACGCAGCGTCGAGCTCGATCACGAACCGTGCACCGGGCTCGGCGTGCTCGAACCAGACGCGGCCGCCCATCGCCTCGACGTGGCTCTTCACGATCGCGAGGCCGAGACCGGTGCCGCCCTGGTCACGGCTGCGTCCCGGATCGACGCGATAGAAGCGCTCGAAGATGCGGTCTTCGTGACCTGCTGGTATGCCCGGGCCGGCGTCGGCGATCGCGAGCCTCACTTTGCCCTCGCGCTTGGTCGCACGCACACTGACCGGCGCACCGTTGCCGTACTTGATCGCGTTATCGATCAGGTTCTGGACGACGTGCTCGAGGCCTTCGCGGGTTCCGAGGACTGCGATCGCGCCAACGTCGACGTCGATCTGCGCGCTCGGTGTCACGCCCTTCGCGGTGCGCACCGCGTCGTCGACGACCTCGAGCAGCGGCACCGACACGCGCTCGCCGACGACGGCCGCACGGCCGCCGAGCGTGTCGAGCACGAGTAGGTCCGACACCATGTCGGAGATGCGGCGCGCGTTGCGATGGATCGTGGTGATGAACTCTTTCGACAGCTCGGCGTCGATGCCGCCACCGAGCAGCGTCTCGGCGTAGCCGGAGATCGACGTCACCGGTGTGCGCAGCTCGTGCGCGGCGTTCGACAAGAAGTCGCGGCGCACCGCTTCGAGCGCGCGCATGCGCGTGACGTCGTAAAGCACCACGATGACCGCTGGCCGTGACAGCTGCGGCGGCGTTGCCGGTAAGCCGACTTGGTTCTGTTCGCCGGTCGTCTTGCCAGGCGCGCGCAACGGCCGCGCACTCGCGCGCACGGTGCGGCCGACCAGCTCGAGCTCTTGCTCTGGCTGCTCGCCCACGCGTGCCGCATCGACGAGCTTGGCAAGCGCGGCCGGCAGTGAGTCGCCGATCAGCGGACGCGCGGCGGTATTGGCAAGCACGATCGTGCCGTCCGGATCGACGACGACGACACCCTCGACAAGGCCACCGAGAACGACCGACAACAGATCGCGCTGCTCGGTCAGCTCGTTGACCCGGGACTTCACCTCGCCTGCCATCCGCATCATCGCGCGCGCGAGCACGCTGAGCTCGCCGCCTGCATCGGTCGCCGCGACCGGCGGCGCGACGTCGTAGTTGCCGGCCGCGAGCGTCTCGGCGGTGCGTGTCATCGACTGCAGCGGCTTGGTAATCGCGCGCAAGAAGATCCACGACAGGAACAACGCGCCGAGAAAGCCGAAGCCAAAGCCGACGATCAGTCGATTGCGCATGCGCGCGCGGGCATCGACGATGTCGCCGAGCGGCACCGCGAGCCGGATCACGCGGCCGAGCTCGGCGGGCACCGCGACGAGATACTGCTTCGGCTCGTCGGGCCGCAGCTGCCGCACCGCGCGCGCGACCTGCCCCTTGCGCGCCTGCGCGACCTCCCACGCGCTACCGATGTTCTCACCGACGCTCTGGGGCTCGTGCGAATCACCTTGCACAACGCCATCCGCACCGACGATCGTGAGCCGCGTGCCGGTGACCTCGGCGAGCCGCGGCGTCAATCGATCGACGTGGCCCGCGATCGTCAGCCACTTCGATACCGCCGTGCCCTGATCGGAGAGGCGCTTGTCGAGCGCCTCGAGCAAGTCGTCGGCGAGCGTGCGCTCGATCCAGTACAGCGTGAACGCGCCGACCACGACGACGAGGACGCAGAACAGACCGATCAGCTTGTAGCGGAGCGAGAGCTTCACTAGGCGTCGCGTCGCGCTCGATAGCCGAAGCCGTGCACGGTCTCGATCACGTCAGCGGCCGGGCCTAGGCTGACGCGCAACCGGCGCACGTGGACGTCGACCGTTCGCGTGTTGATGTCACCGCGCATCTCCCAGACTTGCTCGAGCAGCTCCTCGCGCGAGAACACGCGTCCCGGATCGGACACGAGCAACTGGAGCAGCTTGTATTCGAGTGGGCGCAGCTGCGTCGGCGCGCCCTGGATGCGGACGTCATGCGTGACCGGATCGAGCTCGATCGGCCCCACCTTGAGCGACGTGCCGGTGCTCTGCGATGGCCGCGCGCGGCGTTCGGCAAGCCGGTTCGCGAGCGCGGTGACACGCAACACGACTTCGCGAACGACAAACGGCTTGACGACGTAGTCATCCGCGCCGACCTCGAGCCCTAAAATCCGATCTTCTGCTTCGCCTTTTGCTGTCAGCATCAGCACGCCGATGTCAGCCAGGGGGCTTTCGCCCCGGATCGTCTTGCAGACCTCGTAGCCGCTCGTGTCGGGCAGCATGAGATCGAGCACGACAACATCAGGCGGATGCTTACGAATCGCAGCGAGACCATCGTTACCGGTTCCACACGCTTCAACCGTGAAACCTGCTTGTTGCAAGTTGAACTCGAGTAGCCGCGCCACATCGCGCTCGTCTTCGATGATCACCACCCGGCGTTCCATGCCACTCGTTATACCGCGATTGAATCGCAGATAGGTGTCGGCGTACGCTCCTGCCATGCGCCAGCTTGCCGTCGGTCTCGTAGTACTCGCAGCCGCGTGCTCGTCGAAGAAGGAGGCGCCTGCGAACACGGCGCCCAAAGAGGTGCACGTGGCCGCTGCGTCGGATCTCACGCAGGCGTTCACCGAAGTCGGCGCAGCGTTCGAGAAGAAAACGGGTATCAAGCCGAACTTCAACTTCTCGTCGAGCGGCCTGCTCGCAAAGCAGGTCGAGCAAGGCGCACCGCTCTACCTGTTCGCGGCGGCGAACAAGTCGTTCGTCGACCAGGTCGTCAAGGCGGGCAAGTGCGACGCCGCGACTGCACAGCTCTACTCGCGCGGTCGGCTCGTGATGTGGGCCAAGGGCGGACCGCCCGCGAAGATCACCGATCTCGTCGATCCGAAGTACAAACGGATCGGCATCGCGAACCCCGACCACGCGCCGTATGGCAAGGCCGCGAAGCAGGCGCTCGAGAAGGCCGGCATCTACGAGCAGGTCAAGGATCGCCTCGTCCTCGGCGAGAACATCTCGGCGACGATGACCTACGCGAAGGAAGGTTCTGTCGACGTCGCGTTCGTCGCGCTATCACTCGCGATCTCGACCGACGCGCAGATGTATTCGCCAGTCGAGCTCGACCTCCACGACCCGCTCGAGCAGACGCTTGTCGTGTGTGGCAAGGGCCCTGAAGCCGATGCGGCGAAACAGCTGGCCGAATTCATCATCAGCACAGACGGTCGCACCATCATGGAGCACTACGGCTTTTCGACGACTGGTGTTATGACGCAGAAGTAATGCGACCGGAGACCATCGCAGTCAAAGCGATCGAGATCGATGAAGCCACGGGCGCGCTCGTCCCGCCGATTCATCTCTCGACCACCTATGTACGCGACGCCGAGTACCGGCTGATCGCAGATCGCGACTACACGCGCGACAAGAACCCGACGCCGCTCGGCGCCGAGCACGCGATCGCAGCGCTCGAGGGCGGCGCCCGCGCGCTCGTATTCTCGTCGGGGATGGCGGCCGCGACGTCGCTCGTGCGCTCGCTGACAAAGCCCGGTGATCACGTGCTCGCGCCAAAGGTCGCCTACTACGCGCTGCGCGGCTGGTTCGAGCGGTTCACCACGAAGTGGGGCATCGGCCTCGACTTCGTCGACATGACGAATCTCGATGCCGTACGCGGCGCACTTCGCGACACCACGCGACTCGTCTGGCTCGAGACGCCGGCGAACCCGACCTGGGACGTCACCGACATCGCCGCGGTCGCCGAGCTCGCGCATCGCAAGGGCGCACTGGTCGCGGTCGATTCGACGTGCGCGACGCCCGTGCACACGCGGCCACTCACGCTCGGCGCTGATCTCGTCATGCACTCCGCGACGAAGTATCTCGGTGGCCACTCCGACGTGCTCGCCGGCGCGCTCGTCACGCGCGAGGACAACGCGGCGTGGGCAGAGATCCATCGCACGCGTCACGACGAAGGCGCCGTGATCGGACCGGTCGAGGCGTTCCTGCTCGGGCGTGGCATTCGGACGTTGTTCGCGCGGGTCGAGCGCCAGAGCCGCACCGCGCTGTCACTCGCGACCCGGCTCGCCGAACGCGGCGTGACGGTCTGCTATCCCGGCCTGCCGAGCCATCCCCAGCATGCGGTTGCGGCGAAGCAGATGACCGGCGGGTTCGGCGGAATGTTGTCGATCCGGGTGCCCGATCCGCTCGCGCTCGTGAAGAAGCTGCGCGTGTGGATGCCGGCGACGTCGCTCGGTGGCGTCGAGAGCTTGATCGAGCATCGCGCGAGCGTCGAAGGGCCGACGAGCCCGACGCCGAAGGATCTGTTGCGGCTGTCCGTCGGCCTCGAGCACGAGGACGATCTGTTCGAAGATCTGGTGCAGGCGCTGTGAAG
>DASUFX010000193.1:0-16684 GCA_036274355.1 Kofleriaceae bacterium
ACGACTGGTAGTTCTTCGGGCGCACGAGCGCGAACGCGACCGACAGTGCGCCGCCTGCGATCGCGAACAGGACCACGAGCCACCAGTACCGTCTGGTCTTGCGGCCGAGGTCGACAACTCGTTGCAATCTGTCTCGTGGTGTCATCGTTGGGACCGCCATCTCCTGAACGAAGGTATGCGTGTACGTTGCACGCCTCGTGCCTCGAGCGATCCGACGCGGTCACCCGGGAATCCGGGCACATGGCCGAGCACGGGCAATCCGAGCCGCTCCACGTCCTCCACATCGTGCACGCGCGAGTCAAACGCCCCGATGAGGAGCGCCGATCCGATCAGTGAGCCGATCCCAACGATGACGACCAAGACCGTGATGAGCAGGCCGCGGCTCGGTGGTCGAGCCGGTCGCGTCTCGCTCACGATCTCGATCACGAGGTCGAGCCCAGCAGCCGCGATGCGATCGGCGATCGCGTCCTGGCTGGTCGTGAGCTCGGTCATCATCTTCTCGGCATCCTTCTGCTGCTCGTCGATCTCGGTGAGGCGAAGGTTGAGGGCCTGTGCGACGCCCTGCTTGTTCGCGCGACGCGCCTTGCTGAACGCGACCATGACCTCGGTGCGCTCGAGCTCGAGCGCGTTCAGTCGCTTCGAGAGGCCAGCACGATCCGAGGCGATCGACGTCGCGATCTGCCCTGCGTACTCCATGCGGTGCTCGCGTACCGACTCCACGACGATCGACGCGAGGTCGTGTGCGAGCGAGAACGCAGAGTCGGGATCGTCATCGTAGTAGCTGATACCGATGCGCGCCGACGGATCGCGGTTCGGCAGGTCGGGATCGAAGTAGATGTACGAATTGCGCCAGACGTCGATTTCGAACTGCGTACGCAGCTCGGCGACAGCCCAGTTCATGCCGAGGCGATTGCGCAACCGCATCATGTTGCGGCGCTCGATCAGCTCTTCGAGCTTGTTGTCGGGGATCAGCACGCTGCCGACGAATTCCTTGAGCTCGCTGACCGGCATGCCGACTCGGTCCCGCGTGCCGAGCGAGCCATCACGCAGCGCGAGCACGACTTCAGCGCCATACGTTCGCTTGCGCGTGACGAGCTTGTACGTGAGGACGCCGGTGATCAGAGCGGCGAGCGCGAGCACGGGCCACGGCCTTACGATGAAACGCCGGCGAATCCGCCGGAGCTCGTGCACCATGCCTTTGCGCGTCGACTCTTCGGACTCGTACCAATCGTCGTTGCGATCGATATCGAGTCGCATGGTCAGCAGACCTTAGCAGCCTCTTTCAGTACGGCATGCAGTGCGGCGGCGCTCGCTGCCCAACCACCGCGTGCACCGAGTCGTGCAACTTCGATCGCATCGTAAGGTTCGCGTAAGGCGAGGACGAGCGCGTCTGCGAGCGCATCCGGATCGCGCGGCGGCACGAGCACGCCGACCGTGTGACTCGTGATCAGATCGGGCACGCCACCGACGGAAGTAGCGACGACGCGGCGGCCACTCGCGAGCGCTTCGAGCACCACGTTCGGCGTGCCTTCGTGATGGCTCGGCAACACGAGGATGTCGGCTGCCGCCATGTACGCCGGCACGCGTTCGAGTGGTTGGCGAGGAATGAGGCGCACGCGCTCACCGTGCGGCTTTGTCAGCGCAGAAAGTTCTGTGTGCTGCGGTCCATCACCGACCACGACAAGCGTCGCGTTCGGCACGTGACGGAGCACGCTCGCCCACGCCGCGCCGAGATCGAGCACGCCCTTCTCGGGCTTCAAGTTCCCGACGTACACCGCGAGCGGTCCATCGGGCAGGCCGAGCTCGGCGCGCGCAGCGTTGCGATCGCCGGGCTTGAACAACTCACCGTCGACGCCGTTCATCACGATCGACACGCGTTCGCGTTCGACGCCCATCGCGACGACTTCGTCGGCGAGCGCGCGACTGACCGCGACGACGCGTGCCGCCTGCGGCAACGCCCACGACGTCATGCGCCGCGGCCCGGGCTCCTTCGCGATCAGGTTGATGTCGGAGCCGTGCAGCTTCACGACGCACGGCACGCCGAGCAAGCGGGCCGCGATCACCGACGCGAAGCCGTCGGGATATGCCCACGTCCCGAACACGAGATCGACCTTGTTGCGATACGGCGCGACCGCCGGCGCGATGGACGCGGCGTAGAGTGGACCCCACGTCGCCATCGCGAGCTTCGGCAGAAACAGCGTCCGCGGATGCGAGACGTCCATGCCGTGAATGCGCTCGCGGCGCGGCACGCGTGCGAGGCGTCCTGCGCTCGACCACTTCGCGAGCAACGCTGCGCCCGGGAACCACGGGATCGTCGCCAGGATGTTCAGGTCGCAATGCTCGCGCAGCGCCGAAAACTGCTGGCGGTTGAACGGCGCGGCGAGCGGCTCGGCGGCGTTCGGAAAGATCTTCGTGATCGCGAGTACGCGCAGCACTACAGGTTGAAGACCCTGTCCATCCTCAGCAGCTTGAAGATGGCGAGCGGTTGATCGCGGACACCGCTGATCGTCACGTTGCCGCCGGCGGAGCGCACGGCCTTGTAGAGCTTGACGAGCGCAGCGACGCCCGAGCTGTCGATCAGATCGAGTCCTGACAGGTCGACGATCACCAGCTTCGGTTTGTCGACGACGATGCGATCGATCTCCTCACCGAGGAGAGATGCGGTGTTGATATCGAGCGAGCCACGAACGGTGAGTATCGTGGAGCCGCTCGAGCGCGAAACATCAAACGCGGGTACTGGCATGGGCTCCTCCAGGGAGTCGTTTACACAAGCGCCACAGATTTGGCGGTCCGGGTTCGTACGTCACTTCGTCGAGCATCGTCTTCGCAATATGGATGCCCATTCCGCCTTCCGGCAGCGACTCGTCATCGAGCTCGCTCGGCAGTGGCGGCACCTCGTCGATGTCGAACGGATGACCGGTGTCTTTCAGCTCGATGACGATTTCGCGATCGTTCGGCGTGATCACGATTTCGATCACACCGCCGCTCTTGCGCTTGTACGCATGGATCGCGACGTTGTTGAAGATCTCCGAGAATGCTGACACGACGGCGGTGTCGAACGGATCGCGCACATCGTGATCGAGAGGATCATTCGGCGCACGCTGTGCCGAACACGATACGAGTCGTGCGGCTTCGGCGACGATTCGCACCGCGACATCGCGGTAACGTAACGTTCCGGGCACGCTGAGCCGAATCGTTGCGGCCATGTGTGGACTCTATAGCAGGCTCATTGTGTGCATGGCATGCCGCTCATGCGTCGGAGTGTTCGACTCGCCAAACGAGCGATCGACATGCTCGGTGCGGCGATCGGGCTCGCTGTGACAGCGCCGCTCATGCCGATCATCGCAGCAGCGATCTACCTCGATTCGCCGGGTCCGATTCTGTTTCGCCAGCGTCGCGCCGGGAGCCTGAAGAAGATCTCGAACGAGAACGGCATCAAGAAGCTCCAGTTCGACGAGTTTCACATGCACAAGTTCCGCACGATGATCCCGAACGCCGAGGCAAAGACCGGCGTCGTGGTTGCGGGCGCTGACGATCCGCGCATCACGCGTGTCGGCAGGTTCTTGCGCAAGTCACGACTCGACGAGCTCCCGCAGTTCTGGGACGTGCTGCGCGGCAAGATGAGTCTCGTCGGGCCACGGCCCGAACGTCCGGAGCTGCTCCAGGATCTGTCCTATGCGATTCCGTTATTCGAGGAACGCATGCGCGACGTGAAGCCCGGCATCACCGGACTCGCGCAGATCTCACTCGGCTACACCGGTTCGATTCCGGAGGGCAGCGAGATCGGAAAGCTCGCATCGACGCTGCAGAACCCGTGGGGCTTCGAAGAGAGCAAGGGCTCGCTCGCCGACGACATGCGCATCAAGCTGCTCTACGACCTCGCGTACACCGCGTCGCTCGAGCGGTTCGATACGTTCCTGATGACCGAGCTCGGCATCATCTTCAAGACGCCGCTCGTGATGATCAAGATGACGCAGGGCCGCTAGTCAGCGGCCACCGCGTTACTCGCCGCCCATGCGCGCAGGGCCGCGCACGAAGTGATGGCGGACCGCGACGAAGAACGGTTCGTTGAGTGACGGAACGGCGGCGAGCACGTCGTTCGGGTTGAGGCGAACCGCGTCCGGGCTTGCGAACACGCCTCCCTTGCGGTTCGGCGTGAAGCGACTGGCAAGCGATTGATACGGATCGCGGTTCGGCTTCGTCCAGCCGCTGATCGCACCCGAGCCGCCGTAGCCAGAGACCGCGGCGCCGACTGCGGCGCTGATGTTGTTCGGCATCTTCGCGTTGACCTCGACGAAGGCCGGGTTCGGCACCGAGCCGGTGTCGAACACCTTCGTCAGGCTCTTCACCGCGCTCGCCGGAGCGAACACACCCTGCGCGGTCTTGTACGACTGCACCGCCGCGACGGCAGCCGTGAGATCGTTCTCGGGCGGGCGGCCGGAGAAGAACGTCGGGTCGACTTCGGTCTCGAGCATTGCATTGAAGATGAAGCCGTCGTCGTTGCAGCCCGTCTGCACGTACGCGAGCTTCTTGCCCCTGAGCGACTGCATCGTATTACCGGCGCTCGACCACAGCGCATAGGTGCGGCTGGTGCCGCCGTCGATGGTCGCGTTCGCGAGCAGCTTCCAGCCGAGGTTCGTCGCGAAGCACGGACCATCGACGATCGCGTAGTCGACGTTCGCCTTCTTGAGCGCGCTCATCGATGCATACGCATACGCGTCGGTCTTGATCGAGGTGCTCTGTTCGATCGCCTTCGCGAGGCCCTGCACGTACGTCAGGCGTGCCTGCGCGGTACCGAACTCGACGCTCGGTGCGTAGATCCCGATGGTGATCTTGGGCGGCGCCGGCTGTGCCGAGGCAACGCCCGCCATCACGATGAGCGCGAGAAGGATCTTAGTACCCATAAATCCTCTTCTTTGCTTCGATCCACTTCTGGAGGTTGCCCGCTCTTGCGCCGGCCTTCGCCGCGCGTACCCACGCCTCGTACGCGTCCTTTGGCTTGCCGATCTTTTCGTAGACGATGCCGAGGTTGACGAGCGCCTCGGCCGGATTGCCGCCGAGCGCTTCGAGCTCGTTCAGCGAACCCTTGTCGAGACCGTTCGCCACCGTGCGGTTGTTATTGAGGCGGCGCTTCTGCTCCGCCCCCGCCGCTCTCTCGGCGTTCTTGAGCGCGCTCATCGCGGCCCCCGTCGAGCCTGCGCGCCAGTGGTCGTATGCGGCGTACTCCCAGCACGACGCCGTGATCTCGCTCGCCTTGCCGCCGACCGTGGGCTCCAGCTTCGCGAGCTCGCCGCACGCGGCGGAGCGCGCGGCAGCACTCTGCGCGCTGCGGTAGGCCGCATACGCGCTGAAGTACTGCGTGCCGACCTTGCCGTAATTGCCCTTGAGGTACGCTGCCGTATTGCCCTTGGTCGCGAGCGACTTGAACGCCTTCGCGGCGTCCTGGTAGCGGTTCGCGTCGAGGAGCGCGAGCGCGTACGAGAACTCGAACGAGAGCGGCTCGATGCCTTTCAGCACATCGGTGTTTCTTACCGCGCGCTCGAAGTCCGATGCGGCATCCGTCTGCTTGCCGTTGCGCATGTTCTGCCAGCCGCGGCGGTACAGCGCGAGTGCGAGGTTGCGCTTGGCGGCCGATCCGATCTCGGGGTCCTGCGCTGACGCCTGCACAGCGAGCTCGAGCTTGTCGACGGCGCCTTCCAGATCCTTGTCCCACGTGAGCGGCGCCCACTCGGTGTAGATCTCGGCGAGCGCGAGCTGCGCGCCCGCCTTCTTCGCCTCGCTCTCGGCCGCCGCAAACGCTGCCGAGGCCTTCGCCACATCGGGCTTGTTGAAGCACATGTAGCTGCGGCCGATCAGCCGCTGCGTCAACACCACGTCGCGACCCCCGACGCCGTTGAGCTTCTGCAGCATCCGGTTCGCGTTCTCGCAGTCGCCGCGCTCGATCGCGAGGACCGCGATGTTCGTCAGTGTCGTGGTGTTCTGCGGTTCGAGCTTGAGCGCCTCGTCGAGGTACCCCAGGGCTTCCTTGTAGTTTTTGCCCTGTTCGAACGCTTGCTCGTTCATCGTCAGTACGAGGTAGCGCGTGATCTGGACGTCGCCCGCGCGCTCTTGGCGCGCGGCCTCGAAGCGCGCACGCGCTTCCTTGAGCTTCTTCTGGTTGTAGAGCGCCTGGCCGGAGATCACGAAGAGGGCGCCCTTCTCATCACTGGGCGCCTTCGCGAACTCGGGCGTCGCGACAACCTTGTCGGTCAACGCCATCGCCTTGCTGTCCTGCTTGCCGGCCAGGTACGCGGTACCGAGCTCGGCCGCGAGCTCGAGGCTGCCCGGGTTCGCCGCCCACGCGTTGTTCAGCTTCTCGATCGCGAGCGCGAGGTTCGGGTTGGGGCCGCTCGCAGGTGCCGGCAGACGGCGATACGTTTTGCCGAGGCGAATCGACAGTAAGACCTGCTCGCGCGTCTGGTTCGGCCGGAGCAGCTTCTCTGCGCGCAGGTACTGATCCAGCGCGTTATTCCAATCCTTTTCTTCGAAGAACGTGTCACCGATCAGCATGAAGCCGCGCGCTTCGTTCTTGCGCAGGCGCGTGAACTCGTTACCGGCCGCGCGCGCCTTCTTCATCTGCTTACGTGCGAGGTAGGCGTTCGCCAGGTTGTACCAGGCTGACCCGTTCGCATCGATGCGGCGCGGATCCTGGATCACGCGCTCGCAGACGCTGATCGCCTGGTCCCACCGGTTGAGGCCCGAGTACACGGCACACAGGCCGTTGTCGGCGTTGGTCTGCGCACCGGGTTTCTTGCCGAGCTTGCGCTGGACGTACTCGAACTGCTCCATCGCCTTCGTGTAGAGCTGCTTCGCGCGCTGCTCGTCGCCGTCGTTGAGCACCGACTTCGAGTTCGAGAGATACGCAAAGCCGAGCCGGATGTGCGGCAGCACGCTGTACTTGCCAGTACGCGAGCTGTCGCGCTCTTCGACCTCGATCGGGCGGGACTGCAGGTAGGCTTCGAACGCGGCCGCGGTCTTCACCGAGTCGCGGCCGGCGTAGTACTCGCCGATGATCTGCTGGTTCGTGAACGAGGATGGCTTCGACTTCACGACCCTCTCGGCGACCTTGATCGCATCGTCCCGGCGATCGGTCTCCCAGAGCATGAGCGCTTCCTGCTCGAGCACCTCGGGGGCGTTCGGGTATTGGCGCTTGGCCCGTTGTTCGATGAAGTCGAGGCCGCCCTTGAAGTCCTTGAGGATGATGAAGAGGCCGGCGCGCTTGCCGTAGGCCTCGGCGGAGACCTGAGCGGGCGCACTGTTGATGGCACGATCGTACGAGGCGGCGGCCTTCTTGTAGTCACCGTCTTCGTAGTACTTGTCGCCTTCGCGCAAGTCGTCTTCGACGGATGCCATCGCGTACTGCCCGACGATCATGATCGTCGCTGCGACGAATAAAGCCCTCAATGGATCCTCCCGACGACCATGGTGATGTCGTCTTTGCGAATCGCTTCGCCGAAGAACGCTCCGGCATCGGCAATGATGGCGTCGCGCATCTCACCGGCGTCGAGTGCCGCAGCTTTGCGGACTGACGCGCGGAAGCGCTTCTCGCCGTACTCCTCACCCGCCTCGTTTTCACACTCGACGATGCCGTCCGTGTACCAGACGAGCACATCGCCGATCGCGCACTCAGTGGTCTTCGCCTCGTACTTCGAGTTGCGATCGTCGCCGAGGCGGTTACCGCGAATCATCAGCGAGCCGAACTCGCCTTTGCCCTCACCGGGGCGGAACAGATACGGGAAGTTGTGGCCGGCGTTCGCGTACGTGATCGTGCGTGCCTTCGTGTCGATGATCGACGCGAAGCACGTCATCACGAACCGGCGCTGCGCGCTCTCGAAGATCGCGTGATTCATGATCTCGAGCAGCGTGGTCACGGTGACGTCGTCGTTGTGCACGTAACGTGCGACGTCACACGATGCCTTTGCGGCAGCGGTGATCATCGCGGACGGCACGCCGTGGCCGGTGACGTCGCCGATGACGACCAGGATCTTGCCGCCGACGAGCTCGGCCCACGTCCACCAGTCACCGCCCGTCTGTGCGGCCGGCTGGTAGAAGCCCGCGAACGTCAGCGTGCTCTTCTTCACCGGTGCGTCGCTCGGCACCAGCGTTTCCTGAATCGCTTTGGCGACCTCGAGCTCTTGCTCGATCTTCGCTTTCTCGGCTGTTTGCTGCAGCAGGATCGCGATCTGGTCGGCCATGAAGTTGAAGTTCTCGCCGAGCATGCCGATCTCGTCGCCCGTGTTCACGTCGACGCGAGCATCGAGGTCGCCGCGGGCGATCTGGTCCGCCTTCCACGCGAGCTGCTTGATCGGCTTGGAGATCGAGAGGCCCTGGAAGATCGCGAGCACGGTGCCGATCAGCGCGAACAGCGCACCGACGGCGCCGGTGTAGAGCGCGGCCTTGGTGACCGCGGCGGCCTTCTGCTCGTTTGCTTCGGCTTTGAACCACTCGACCGGTGCGAGGTCGTAACCGAGCACGACGTAGCCCTGGCGCGAGATCGGAGGGTCGGCGGCGATGGTTCCAGCAGCGCTGGCCGGCGGGTCGCCGGAAAAGATCGGGTACGCAAAGATCTTGTAGTTCGAGTTGCCGGAGGCGAGGTCGAACTCGACGAGCACGTTGCCCGCCTTGGCGGGGTCGGCGGCGTTCGCCTTCCATGCCGCGAGCGCCTTGTTCCAGCTCTCGACGGTGATCTGGCCAAGCGCGGGGCTCACCGGCGCGTGCTCGTCGAACACGTTGCAGTCCGCGGTCGAGCCGGTGCCCTCGTGGCAGTGCGC
Organism: Kofleriaceae bacterium; assembly: GCA_036274355.1. Classification (GTDB taxonomy): domain Bacteria; phylum Myxococcota_A; class Polyangia; order Haliangiales; family Haliangiaceae; genus JABFXX01. Next base: position 8,811 of record DASUFX010000193.1, read on the forward strand.
GATGACCTTCTGGTTCAGATCGAGCACGTACGCGAGCTTGAGGACGTAGTCCTTCTTGCCGTTGCTCTCGCGGGTGTCGCCGGCGACGGCGTTCTTCACGAGCGTCAGGATGTCTTTATCGCGACCTTTCTCGAGAACCAGCGCCTCGGTCGCGCGCGCGAACAGCGGCGTACCGATCTGGCCGAACTGCTGTCGAAGTGACTGGAACAGCTCGACGCGTCTTTCCGCCGATTCATCAAAGGCTCGGCGAAGGTTCATGACGTTGAGCAAACCTGCGCCAACGCCCGTAACCACGATCAACAGCGTGGTCGTGAGGATCATCTTGACCGAGATGCTCGGCCCACCCCGTTTGGCCATGTAACGGGAGAGTATGCCAGGGACGGCCGGACTGCTACCATTGTGCCCGGATGGACAATACGTCACCTGCGCTTACGCAGTTCCTTACCGAGTTCAAGCGGGTGAACAACGCAATCGTCGATAGCTACTTCATCGTCGATACAGAGCGCCGGATTGTTGATTTCAACCGCGCGTTTTATGCGCTCCTGCCCCGTAGCGTCGCCCGCGGCCTCAAGGGCAAGCACTGTTACGAGGTGTTGGAGCTGAACATTTGTGCCAACGAGTGCATTGCTCAGCAGTGCTGGGCTGACAACCGGCACGTTCGCCTCGACGAAATCTCGGGAAACATCGCAGGCGAGGCTCAAAAGCTGCGCTTCATCCTGTCTGCGGTCCCGATCACCGACGAGGCCGGCGCCCATGTCGGCGCGCTCGAAATCCAGCGCAACGTCACCGACGAAGCGGTCGTCCAGGTCAAGTACCAAGAGATGCTCGAAAAGGAGGCCCGCGAGCGCGAGCGCTTGGCCAACCAGGTCCGCATGCGGACGAAGGAGCTCCTCGAGACGAACCAGCTCCTACTCAAGACCCAAAAGGAGCTACTCGCCTACAAGAAGGGCCTGACGGTCTAACGTCTCGCCCGCGCAGGGCTAGTGATACTCTGACGGCCGTGTCGCCGTTAGATTGGCGGGCGGTCGGGTTGGTGCTGGTTGCGGCCTGCTACAGCGCCTCGCCGGCATTGAACGTGCCCTGCGGGCCGAACGGCGAGTGCCCGAGCGGCCAGCAATGTGACACCGCCCAGACGCCGCCGACCTGCGTGCTCACACTTATGGATGCGTCGGTGGCGGTGGAGGACGGGCCGCCGCCGATTGATGCGCCGCCCCTCGAATGCACGGTCTCGAAAGACTGCACCGACGCTGGTACGCCGGTGTGCGATGACAGCCAGCACGTCTGCCGGGCCTGCGTCGCCGACGCCGAATGCGATGGCGTCTGCACCGAGTACGACGGCCAGTGCGTCGGCAACGGCCAGGCGATCTTCGTCTCGCCGACGGGCACCGACGGCGGCAACTGCATGGCGAGCGCGCCGTGCCGTACGTTCAGCTACGCATTTCAGCAGCTGACGGCGAATCGTCGCGTGATTCGCGTTGGCGACGGCATGTACATGCGCACCGGCAACCCGGTGCTGGACGTGACCGACACCGGCGGCCGTATCGTGTTCTCGGGCGAGGACCGCGATCCGGCCGGCGCGGTCATGACCGCGGTTGCGAACAGCACGACGACTCCGCCGATCGTCAGCACGGATCCTGGCACCGACGTCATCGTCGAAGGCATCACGCTCACGAACGCCGATACCGACGCGGTCCGGTCGAGTGGAACGTTCTTGGTCTCGCGTGTCGCGATCACGAACAACGGAGATCGCGGGATCCAGCATCAGCCAACCAGCTCTGCCGCCGAGCTCCACGTCTGGGACTCGCTCATCGCAGGCAACAGTGGCGACGGCGTCTATGCAGACCGAGGGTCAGCGGAAGTGCTGCGCTCGACCGTCCACAACAACAGCGACGGTGGCATGACCTTCGACGGCCTGACCTCGGTGAAAGTCGTCGGCTCGATCATCACGCGAAACGGCAACGGGGCCTCGAGCTACGGCGGGATCAGAACGATCAACGTCGGTGTTCAGGACGCCGTCATCGCGTTCGACACGATCGCGTTCAACCGCTGCTCTGGGACGGCAGCCGCGCCTGGCCTCTCGACAGCCGACGTCATCAACGTCACCAACTCGATCGCGACCGACAACACCAATGACGCGACAGTGCCCCGGCAAATCTGTGACACGTGCACGTCGAGCTATTCGCTGTTCTCGGGGAACGTGCCGCCCGGTACCGGCAACATCGCCGGCCCGGCGCAATTCGTCGACGCAGTCGGCAACAACTTCCATCTCATGGCGACGTCGCCCGCGCGCGATGCAGCCGATCCGGGCGCGATGCCGGGACATGATATCGACGGCAATTCGCGGCCGCTCGGTGCTGGATTCGACATCGGCGCCGACGAAATAATGCCGTAATGCGTTTGCTTGCTCTGCTCGCGGTCGCGGCCTGCGCGCACACGCCGAACTTGCCGCTGCGTCCGGATCCGTCGCCCCCAGCAGGCTCGACGACCGAAACGATCACAGCCCGCGATGGCACGCAGCTGCTCGCGCGTCATTGGGCCGCCGTCGGCGCCGGGCAGCCCGGCCCCGACGGATCTGTGGCACGGGGAGGAGACGCGCGCGGCGTGGTCGTGATCATGCACGGGCTCAAGGACTACTCGGCGCGTTACGCGTCGCTCGCGTCGCGGCTCGCAGCAGGCGGCTACTCGGTTTACGCGTTCGATCTGCGCGGTCACGGTCGGTCGGCGGGCCCGCGCGTCGCGCCCGATGCGTGGACCGACTATGTCGACGATCTCGATCGCTTCCTCACGACCGTCGAGCAGCGCGAGCCGGGCAAGCCGATCTTTCTGTTCGGCCACTCGATGGGCGGCGCGATCGCGGCGCGCACTGCCGAGCTGCACCAACCCGCGCTCGCCGGTCTCGTGCTGTCAGGCCCGGCACTCGCGATCGACGCAGCGCCGCTGCTGATCTCGGCCACGCGCCTGATCGCGGTCATGAACCCGCGCGCACCGGCGCTGAAGCTGCCGAACGGCGATTTCTCGTCGGACCCTGCGGCAGCCACCGCGATGGACAAGGACGAGCTGGTCTCGCAATCCCCGGGGCCGGCGCGCACGGCAGCTGGGCTCGTCGACGGCATGCGCGCGATCTGGGCCGACGTCGATCGGCTGACGATGCCGCTGCTCGCGCTGCACGGCACCGCCGATCGCCTCACCGCACCCTCGGGCAGCCGCGCTCTCGTCGAGCACGCGCCGGCGCAAGACAAGACGCTGCGCATCTACGCCGGCTTCTTCCACGATCTTCTCCACGAGCCGAAACGCGATCAGGTCGAGGCAGACATTCATGCCTGGCTCGACGCCCACACCGGCGGAGCTGCCGTTGCGGCGCCGCCGATCTACGCCGAGCATCTGAATGGCGATCCGCGCGGCTGGACGCAGGCGATCGAATTCGCCGGCGGCATCTCGCGCGGCTTCGACGAGAAAGTGACGCGCTTCGGCGGTGAGCTCGCAATCAATCTCGCGCGGCCGCGGCCGTTCGGCTGGCATGGCGCATTCACGGCGCGGCTCGCAAACACGCGCTACGCGGTCGCGCTCAAGCCGCTCGGCGTTGCGGCCCGTTTCGGAGGCGCCGTGTTCGGCCTGTCCGGCGGCGGCGCGCTGCTCACCGACGCACACGTCGGCGTCGCAGCGGGCGGCTGGTACGAGCAGCCGGCGGGTCCGCTCCACCTCGGCATCCGCGCCGACTACGAGCATGCGTTCTTCGCGGGTGCGCGCAACGTCGGCTTCCTCGTCGGCTCGCTGCGCTTCGGCGGCGATCGTGCGTACTGGCCGCACGCGCGTGCGGGCGTCGGACCGATCGTGAGCGGCGGCTACGAGTGCCAGGGCGATACGTGCGGCTTCACGGCGATGCTCGGTCTGCAGCTCTACGGCGCTGACTAACCGCCAAGACGCCGCAGACGCCCCAGACGCAGAGACGAGAGGACTAACCGCCAAGACGCCGGGGACGCCAAGATCAGAACAATCAATCGATCGCGCTCCGCTCGCACACACGTCCGATCGAACAACTACCAACAACAACGCGTTGCTCTCTGGTCCGATCCCAAAGCCTCTGGGCTTGGCGTCTGCGGCGTCTTGGCGGTTGATTCTGCGGTCTAGCCGACGCGCCAGATCTTCTGAGCGTACTCGCGAACCGAGCGGTCCGACGAGAAATAGCCCGCGCGCGCGACATTGAGGATCGACGAGCGCGTCCAGCGCGCCGGGTCGCGCCACGCGGCGGCAACGGCGCGGTGTGCATCGGCGTACGCGCGGAAGTCGGCGAGCACGAGGAACGGATCGCGCTCGACAAGATCGGAGACGAGCTGCGCGTACGTGCCGCGATCGCCGCGCGAGAACAGGCCGCTGCTGATCAGCTCGATCGCGTTCGCGAGCTCGTTGTCATGGCGAAGCACATCGATGGGCCGATAGCCCTCGCGCTTCTTCTTGATCACTTCGTCGGCGGTGAGGCCGAACAAAAAGAAGTTTTCGGCGCCGACGGCATCGCGAATCTCGATGTTCGCGCCATCGAGCGTGCCGATCGTGAGCGCACCGTTGAGCGTGAACTTCATGTTGCCGGTACCCGACGCCTCCATGCCTGCCGTCGAGATTTGCTCGGAGAGATCGGCGGCGGGGTAGATGCGCTGCGCCTTCTTCACGCTGAAGTCGGGCACGAACACGATGCGCAGGCGGTCGCGGGTGCGCGGATCGTTGGCGACGACCTCGGCGATGCCGTGCGCGAGCCGGATGATCAGCTTCGCGGCGCGGTACGCGGGCGCGGCTTTGCCCGCGAGCACGATCGTGCGCGGCACGTCGCTGTCGTCGCCGACGCATAGGCGATCGAAGCACACGATCGCGTGCAGGAGATTCAAGTGCTGGCGCTTGTACTCGTGGATGCGCTTGCACTGCGCGTCACATAGCGCGGCTGGATCGAACGCGCCGCCGACGCCACCGAGGTGATCCGATAGGTCGCGCTTGTTCGCGAGCTTGACCGCACGCCAGCGCTCCTGGAACGCGGCATCGTCGGCGAACCGCTCGAGCTCGCGGAGCCGCTCGAGGTCGCGCAGCCAGTCGTCGCCGATCGCGTCGTTGATCACGTCGGCGAGGCGCGGGTTCGCGAGCGCGACGAAGCGCCGCGGCGTCACACCGTTTGTCACGTTCGTGAACCGCTCGGGCCACATGTCGGCGAAGTCGCGCAGCACGGTTTCGCGCAGCAGGCGCGAGTGCAGCTCGGCAACGCCGTTGATGTGATGGCTCGCCACGGTCGCGAGGTACGCCATGCGGACTTGTTTCTCGCCGTCTTCGCCGATGAGAGACATGCGGCGGATGCGCGCGTCATCACCGGGGAACTTGGCGCTAACCTCGTCGAGGAAGCGACGATTGATCTCGTAGATGATCTCGAGATGGCGCGGCAGCAGACGCTGCACGAGTGGCAGTGGCCACGTCTCGAGCGCCTCGGGCAGCAGCGTGTGGTTCGTGTACGCGAACGACTTGCTCGTGATCGCCCACGCCGCATCCCAGCCGAGACCGTGCACGTCCATGAGCAGGCGCATCAGCTCGGGAATCGCGAGCGTCGGATGCGTGTCGTTGAGCTGGATCGCGATCAGGTCGGCGAGCTGATGAATTGCGGCGCCGCCGATCGTGAGCAGGCGAATGCAGTCTTGCAGCGCGCACGAGACGAAGAAGTACTGCTGCTCGAGCCGGAGCTGCTTACCGGCCGGGCTCGTGTCGTTCGGGTAGACGACCTTCGTGAGGTTCTCGCTGCGGAGCTTGGCCTCGACCGCGCGCCAGTACTCGCCGATCTGGAACGCGTCGAGATCGAACTCCTCGGCGGCGACCGCGCTCCACAGGCGGAGGAAGTTTGTCGTCGGTGTGCCGTAGCCGGCGACCGGGACGTCGTAGGGGACGCCTTTGACGATGCGCTCGGGGTGCCACGTCGCGCCGGTTTCGCCGTGCTCGGTGTAGCCGCCGAACCCGACCGAGTGCTCGACGTCGTAGCGGCGGATCTCCCACGGGAAGCCGTGGCGCAGCCAGCGATCGGTGTGCTCGACCTGCCAGCCGTCGCGGATGTCTTGATCGAAGATGCCGAACTCGTAGCGCAGGCCGTGACCGACAGCCGCGATGCCGAGCGTCGCGAGCGAGTCCATGTAGCAGGCGGCGAGCCGGCCGAGGCCACCGTTGCCGAGGCCCGGTTCTTCCTCGTGCTCGAGCAAATCGTCGAGCGAGAGCCCGACTTCCTTCGTCGCCTCGCGCACGGTCTCCTCGAGGTCGAGCGCCATCAGGTTCGAACCGAGCTGCGGGCCGATCAGGTACTCCGCGGAGAGATAGATCACCGTGCGCTGCTGGTTCGTGAGCACCGCGCGTGCGGTATCGACCCAGCGATGCAGCAAGCGATCGCGAACGGCGTACGCGAGCGCGAGATAGTGATCGTTGCGCGTGGCGACGCCTGGAAACTTCGCGAGCTCGACATACAGCTTCTCGAGCAGGTCGAGCGCAAAGCTGCGCGCGTCATCTACCATCAGGGCTATTTGAGCTTGGCGTATGCCGCCTTGTCGAACCCGACGATGACTTTCTTGCCGGCGATGTAGATCGGCCGCTTCAGGAGGTTCGGCTCCTTGGCGACCGCCTTCGCGAACGTGTCGGCATCGGGAGGGCTTTCGACCCAGCCCTTCTGTTTCACGACGTCGTTGCGGGCGTTGACCACCGCGGCGACCGACCCGACCGCCTTGATGATCGCTTTCACCGTTTCGACATCGAGCGGCTTCTTCGCGAAATCGACTGCATCGAACTCGACCCCATCGTTGCGCAAGGAACTCCTCGCGTCACGACAGGAGGTTCAAGTGCTCTTCCAGTACAGCGTGCCCTTCATGCGGGCATCGTACATCGCTCAGCGGTTCGCGCGCAGCCGTTTGAGCGTCGTGAGCAGCTGCTCCCGGGTGATCAGATCGATCACGTCGAGTGCGCCATCCTCGACGCGGAACAGCACGCGGTGATGAATGCCGACGCGCGCCATGAGCACCGGCCGGACCATGTCCTTCGCCTGTTTGACGCTGCGCCACGCGAAGCCATCGCCCGCGGCGAGCGTGCCGACCGTGCGCATCGTCTCCGAGGCGACGGCCGCTGGCACGTCGGCGAGTGCGTCGATCGCGCGGCGCTCGAAGCGCGGAATCGCGATGCCGCGTGCGCCGAGCTCGACATCGTCGCCGACGTCGTCGTCACTCTCTTCGAGCGTGACCCGGCGGGCGCGTGGCCCTTCGCGTCGCGTACTCGCATCTTCGCTGGCCGCGGACTCGATCTGCTTGCGGAGGTCGCGGCGCTCGGCCTGGCCTTCGCGGATCAGCGCCTCCAGCTCGGCGACGCGCTGGTCGAGCACGCCGCGCTGCTCGGGTGCGCGCATCAGCTCGGCGGCGGGGCGCGTGCGTGCGCTGGCGAGCTCGGTGCGCACGGCCGCGAGTGCTCGTTCGAGCTCGTTGATGCGCGCCGACGATTCGGCCAGCGACTCGCGCAGCTTCGCGTCGTCCTCCGTCGGCTTCTTCGTGGTCTTGTCGGTGAGTGCTTCGAGGACGTCCCACGCCGGATCGTCGGGCCGCACGTTCAGCCGATCGCGCGCGTCCTCGACGAGCTCCAGCATCAGATCCGGATCGTCGACGTTCAGCGTGCCGATACAGGCCCGGGCCGCGATGACACCCAGGGCGGGCTCGGCGCGCAACAGCGAGTACGCGAGGTCGATCGCGGCAGTCTTCTCGGTGCATGCCGCGCGTGCGGCGTCGACGAGCGCCGGCCACGCATGCTGCGGGCCCTCGGAAATCCTGAGCTCGAGCTCGAACAGCTTCGCGAGGTCAGCAGGCAGCTGCGCGATGTGGTCGCGG
>DASUFX010000194.1:0-12425 GCA_036274355.1 Kofleriaceae bacterium
GCCACATCGTGGCCCGCGCGTAACCTTTGGCGCGTGCGACGAGCGGCGACGAGCCGGCGCCGAGGCCGGTGAGCCTCACCGCCCCATCGGTGTTGGTGGTCGCCTTCCAGGTCAGCGTGGAGATCGTGGAGCGCAGCTCGACCTCGGCGCCTTTGACCGGTGCGCCGGTGGCGCGCTCCGTGACGGTCACCTCGACGGTGCCGCCCTTGCGCATGCGCAGCGTGACCGGCTCGAGCTTGTATGACAGCCGCAGGCTCGCGGGACCGGCGTAGAGATCAGCCGCGGTCGCCTCGATGTGGTAGTCGCGAGGGAGCAGGCCCTCGAACACGAACGCGCCGTCGCTCTCGGTCTCGACGAAGATCGGCGGATTCGCGTCGATCGCGACGATCGCGTGCGCGACCGGCGCATCGTGCTCGTCGATCACCTGGCCCTCGAGGCGCAACGTGCCTTTCGGATCGTCGTCATGAATCGTCGGTAACTCGCGCGCGCTCGCGGTGGGCGCGGCAGTCTGCGCGGACTTGACCGGCGCATTCGACGGCGGTGTGGCGTTCGCCACCGGCGTTGGTTTCTCCGCGGCGCCGCTGCCCCAAAGTCCCGCGACGCGCGTACCGACGACGATGAGCGCGGCGACGACGACTGCGATCAATACCTTGACCTGCGTGCTCACGATCAAACCTCCTGCGGATGCAGCGGTGCCATGCGACATGGCCGCCGGCGCCGGCAGGTGGGGGGCGAGCAAACCCACCCACGCGCGGCGATCGTTGCCGTGCTCTGCGTCGAGCTCGGCGCGAATTCGATCGAGCGCGTCCTTCAGCCGCGATCGCACGGTCGCGGCAGGGATGTTTTGCGCACGCGCGATCTCCGCTGCCGACAGCCCTTCGAAGAAGCGCAACAGCAGCGTCGAGCGCAGTGGCTCGTGGAGCTCGAGGACAAGGCGATTGACCTTCTGCTGGATCTGCGCGCGCGCGAGCAGTTGCTCGGGCGATGGCACGTCGTCGTGCACCGGCACCGCTTGCTCGCGACGCTCGCGGCGCGCACGACCGCGGGCGGCCATGCGGGCCATGTTGCGCGCGACACCGCCGAGCCACGGACGCAGCGGACCGCGGCGGTTCGATGGCTTCGCGAGCGCGGCCTCGTACGTGTCCTGCACGACATCACCGGCCGCAACGTCGCCGACGAGCGCGCGGGCCAGGCGCGTCAGCCATTCGGTGTGTGCGAGCAGCTCTTCTGCCGTCGGTGCGGAATCGGCCATGCGCTACCTTGTTGCCGATGCCGGGCAAAGTGTTGCCCGGTTTCGCGCAATTTCCGCAGATGGCTCGTGGCTGGTCGAAATTCTGGCAACAGTTTGCGGCACGGCGGCAACGGGTGGGCATGAGGCACCCCATGTCCCGACTCGACTACCCTTGCTCGTTCGCCCTGATCCTGGCCATCGCCGCATGCGGCGGATCGTCGCCAGAACCCGCGAAGCCGTCGCCGCAGCCGGCCGCGCGTGACACGGCTGATCTCGTTCCGATGTGCAAACGCATTTTCGCGCGCAAAGCGACGTGCGCCGATGATTATCTGCCTGTGCTACTGGACCTGCGCGTCGAGCTGAACATCCCGTCCGGCATCGGCGACGAGGTAAAGTCCCAGGGCCGCGACGCAGTGCTTGCGATCGCCCATACCGAATTAGCGCGCGATACCGAGACGGCGAATGTTGACGCTGTCTGCGAGACAGCTGCCGCGCAAGCGTCGAAGGCGCCGCCCGAGCGACGAGACCAGTTACTCGAACAAGGCGCCAGGTGCGAAGCGGCCACCGACTGCAAAGGGTTCGCGGTGTGTGTGGTCGAGATCGATCGGAGCTTCATCGTCGCGGGCGCGCAACGGCGTGCAGCGGGCTCCTAGCCTGCGCTAATTGACACACGTCTGCAGTCGCCACGTTCACGCCGAACAGCGCTGGCCTTACGCCGTCTTCGCCCGGGCGCGACGACCTTCGTGTAGCCGTCGGAGAAGGTCGTAAAGGACAAGCTCTTGGGCGCGTTGGGACGCGTGGAGCAGGCGGTTGACGTGCATGTGGACGAGGCTCCACGCGATGTCACCCAACTTCGGCGCGAGCTCGCCGGCGGCATCGCGAGCGCGCAGCTCCAGGGCGATCGGCTCTAGGCGCTGGTCGCGGCGGGCTATCAGCTCGAGGCCGGGTGCGAGATCGTGTTTCGCGTCGCGTGCGGGGTCGGGAGCGAACAGTGCTTCGAGCGCGGCGCGCTCGGCCTTGAAGCGCTCGCCGATCGGCGCATAGAAGTCCGCGCCGGCGCGAAACTCGCGGCCGAGAGAATCGCGCGCGTCGGAAAAGATGCGGTAGCGCGTGTCGGGATCGAGACCGAGCGCGGCGAGTAGAGACTCGGAGCCGCGCACCGCGAGCCGCCAGCGCGCGTCGGCGCCCGCATCGCCGTCGAGCAGCTCGACGATGCCGAGCACAGCCTCACTGTCGATCCAAAACAGCTTCTCGACGAGCTCGATGCCGCGGTCGCCGCCGTAGCGCTCGATCTCTCGATCGTACGAGTCGAGCTGGATCTTCCAGACCGCACCGTTGACGCGGAACGGCTCGATGGCGTCGGCGAGTGCCGGCAGCACGCGGCTCGTGAGGCGCGCCGGGTCGCCGGCGAAGCGCACGCGCACGTGGTTGTGGGGATCTCCGTAGCGAACGAAGAACCAGTGCGTGGCGTCGCGATGCTCGATCGCGCCGCGTGCGACCGGACCGATCGCCTCGCGGAGCAGTCGGTCTGTTGTCGATGCGCCGGTGTAGAGCTTCGCGTACAGCCAGCTCGAGCCCGGCGGATACGAGCGTTGCACGCGCGCGGGAGGTGGCGTGCGCGCGTTGCGCGCGATCGGTTCGTCCGGTGCGGCCGCGGCTAGCGCGGGCGGCGGGCGCACGAAGAGCAGCACGAGCTCGTTCGCGAACGTACCCTCGGGGCCGCGGACGGGCGATGCATCGGGCGTCGGGAACTGCTCGTAGAGGGTCGCCTGCGACTGGCCAGACAGCTCGTCGGCGAACACGTGGGCGAGCAGCGGGTTGTCGAGATCGATCGGCAGCTCGTTATCGTAGTCCGCGATGACGAGGAAGCGAGGTAGGCGAAGGCGCGTGCGCAACTCGGTGACCGCGTCGGCGATGCGAGCGCGGCGGTCAGCGAGCGGGATCGTGTGCGCACGCTTGTTGTTCATCTCGCGCACGGTCTGCGTCAGCGGCTCTAGATCCGACGCGTTCAAGTTCCACGTCGCGCGCGCGACGACGACATTGCCGATGCGTACGCGCGGCAGATAGGGATGACCGCCGAGCGAAGACCACGACCAGGAAATGGCGCAGGAATCCTGGAGCGCGCACAAGAAGCGGTAGATGCCGAGGCTGCGCAGCCGGAAGTTGTGCGCGGTGGTAAGCCGCGGAATGACCTCCCGGCCGAGCTTGCGCGAGCGCAGCACGATGCGGTTGCCGCGCACCGACACGAGCAGATCATCGACGGGAATCTGGTGCGCGCCGGAAGCGCCGGACAGGCCGAGGAACGGAATCTCGTGGTCGCGGAGCACGGGCCGGCACACGATGTTGCCGATGCGTCCTTCGTTGAGGTGGACGACCTCGGCGAACACGGCGTCGGGCCGCTGTGCTTCCTCGGCGCGCAGGTGCTCGCGCACGATTTGATCGATCTCGCTCGACGCGTGACAGAACCGGCCGAGCATGCGGGCGCCTGACGGGCCGCTGGCCGATTCGATCAGGATCGTCGGTGCGCTGCCGGTGCCGCGCTGCAATCGAATCTCGACGTGATACGCGTCGGGGGCGGCAGGCGGCTGCGGCGTTTGTAGCGCCTCGAGGTCGCCGTCGCCGAGCACGATCTCGTTCGCGCCGGTGTCGAGGGCCGCGATCAGGCGCCGCTGCATGTGGCGCTCGAACGCGCCCCACGCCGTTTGCTCGGCGCCCGGCGAGCCCGGAAACCGCATGCCGGCAAGCAGCGGCGAGCCCTCCGAGCCGGGACCGCTCACCGCCTCGAAGCCGATGCCTGATTCCTCGTCAAGCACCTCGACGAGCGGCACGACGCGAGACTCGTAGCGCTCCGCGAATGCCGTGCGGAACTGATCGAGTGTCGGTTGTCGGAGTGGCTTCTGGATCTTGCGCAGCCACTCGATCGTGCGGGCTACTTCCGCGACGAGCTTCGTGCCGACGACGGCGGTGGCCGGCTTGACCGCATCGACCTGGAACAGCCGAGCGAGCTCGACCGGAGCCGGTAACTGGCGCAGCTGCGCGGCGATGGCGTGATAGCGGGCCGTGTCGTTGCCGACGCCGCGCTCGTCGATGCGGGCGATCGCGTCACGCGCGTCGCAGAGCACGCGCGCGGGCTCGTCGAGCTCGGCCGCCGTCAGCTGCGCGATGAGCCCGTCGATCGGCTCGCTGCCGGTGACCGTGATGCCGAGCTCGGGCACGAGCACCTGCGCGGCGACCAGCTCGTCGACGTACGCGATTGCTTCCTCCAGCGTCACGTCCGGATCGGCCTCGGCGAGCCCGGCGGCGAGGTGCGCGAGCCTTGCACCGCTGCGCGCGCGCTCGAGCGTCGCCGCGAGGTACGGCGTTGGATCGATCGACACCAGGTGATAGCTGCGCTCTTTGTCGAGGAGTCGCGCTTCTGCGTAACGCAGCCGCCCGGCGACCGTGTAGAGCGAGCTATTCGGGCGATAGCGCAGGCGCGAGCGCGCAGCCGGTTGCTTACAGATCTCGTCGATCAGCGCGAAGAGATAGTCGTTGTCGAGGCGCGTGCGCCGGCGGTAGTCCGCGATCGGCGCGAGCTCGAGCGACGTGTCGGTGGCGAGCTGTCCTGCCGCTACCGCGGAGAACAGTCCGAACGGCGTGCTCCGTCCCGCCATCCGTGCGACGTAGCGCGCGAGCGAGAGCTCGACCTGCTGACCGCTCGGCGAGTCACCAGCGGTGCGCCACTTCTCGATGCCCTCGGAGAGGCTCGGTGTCGCAACAAATAGCGCCTCGCGAACCTCGGGTCGCGACACGATCTCGGCAAGAAACGCACGTGGATCACTCGCGCTCTGCCAGCACGCGAACGTCTCCAGCGGAAGCAGCGGTGTTCGCAGCACGAAGCCGCGATCGGCGCGCGGCTGGTCACTCGATTTCCCCACGTGGCAGATCCTTTGCTGGCTCAAGGCCCCGTGCGTGGAACGATCCGGCAGTCGATACCCGACTGCAGACTCGCCGGCGGCGAAACGAGGTCGGCATCGGCGAGGATCATCTTTGCGACTGGATCGATCTCCGGCGCGACGTGACGAACGACACCCGTCGTCGTGATCGCGAGCTGGCCGATCGAGATGTCCACATTGTCGCCCGGTTTCACCGTCCCTACCTTGTCGGAAGGGATCGCGAACTTGACGAACAGCTCGTCGCTCGAGATCACGCGGATCACCCCTCGGCCTTCCTCGACGCGATCGCCCTCGTGGACGTACATCAGTGCCACTCGGCCGTCGATCGGTGCGACGAGGCTCGTATCGCCGAGCCGCGCGGTCAGCTGCGCGATGCGTGCGCGCTGCTCCTGCACGGTCGCGGCAGCGCGCGCGGCATTCATCTCCGCTTTGCTCTTGTTGAACTCTGCTGTCGACAATTCGGCGCCTGACGAGATGCCCTGCTCGAACGCGGTCTTCTCGCGCTCGAGGATCGACGCGGCGGCGCGGCGCTCGACATCGGCCTGCGCAGCGGATGCCTGGCTGGCCTTGAGCGTCGCGTTCGCGATCAGCAGCTCTTCGCGCAGCGGCCGCTCGTCGAGCTGCGCGAGTCGCTGGCCGCGCGTGACACGGTCACCAAGCCTGACCTCGAGCTTGGACACCGTGCTCGTGAACGGCGAGATGACCTCGGCGAGGCCGCGCGGCATCAGCACGCCGAGGAATCCAGGCTTGTCGAGGTCCTCGCGCGTCTCGCTGCGTGTGGCCTGCTGGACGCGTGGCTCGCGCATCGGATCGGTGGATGGCGGATCGTCGCTCGCGCCCCCGCACCCGAGCACGTAGATGAGCGCGACGGCGGCGCGCTTCATGCGACACCTCGGTGCGACTCTGGCTGCAGTTGTGCCGCGACGAGACGACTGTAGTGCTGGCTGCGCGACACCAGCTCTTGGTGCGTGCCCGACTCCACGACCTCACCGGCATCCATCACGAGGATCAGGTCTGCGTTGACGATCGTGCTGAGTCGGTGCGCGAGCACGATCCGCGTGCAGCGCAGTTGCTCGAGGTTCTTGATCACGGTGCGCTCGGTCTCGCTGTCGAGCGCGCTGGTCGCTTCGTCGAGGATGAGAATCGCGGGATCGTGGACGAGAGCGCGCGCGAGTGCGATGCGTTGACGCTGGCCACCAGATAGTGACTGGCCGCCGTCGGCGAGCACGGTGTCGTATGCCATCGGCATCGCGGTGATGTCTTCGTGGATCGCGGCGCGGCGTGCGGCGTCGAGCACGCGCTCCATCGGGGCCATCGGCATCGACAGGGCGATCGCGCTGCGAATCGAACCGGCGAACAGCGACGGCGCTTGCGAGCACATGCCGATCTGCCGGCGCACAGACTTGAGCTCGAGGCGTGCGAGGTCGTGGCCGTCGAACAGGATGCGGCCGTCGGTTGGCTGATAGAGGCCGGCGAGGAGGCGTGCGAGCGTCGACTTGCCACAACCCGAGCGACCGACGATCGCGACGGTCATGCCGGCCCGGATATCCAGCGAGACGTCGCGGACGACGTACGGCGTATTGTCGCCGTAGCGAAACGACACGTGCTGCAGCGTGACGCGGCCGCTGAGCTTCGGCGCGCGAGCCACGTCTTTGCCGAGTTGCTCGGGATCATTCCTCAGAACGTCGTCGATTCGACCCATGTAGCCGCCGAGCAGCTGCAGCTGCAGCGCACTGTTGACGAGTGCAGAGAGCGGCGTCAGCACACCAACCGCGAGTGCAATGATCGCGAGCATCTCGCCGAGTGTCAGCACGCCGGACATCACCTGGAGGGCGCCGACGACGAGCACGGCGAGCGGCGAAGCCAGCCCGAGCACACCCGTTGCGGCATCGATGCGCGCGGCGAGTCGACCGCGGTCGAGCGAAACGTTGAGCTCGTCGATGTAGAGATTCGACCAGCGCTCGACTGCGCGCGCCTCGGCAGCGGCTGCCTTGAGCGTCTCCATGCCGCCGAGCATCTCGACCAGGTAAGACTGCTGACGCGCCTGCGCTTCGAGCGAGCGCGCCATCATCTCGCGGTAGCTGCGTCGCGCGAATGTATAAACCGAGATCTGGAGCGCGCCGAGCATCACGACGAGTGCACCCATGAGCGGTGCAAACGCGAACACGAGCACCGCGTACCCGATGACGAGCGTGCCGTCCATGATCGCCGACAGCGAGCTCGACGTCAGCGTCTCGCGAATCGTCGCGTTGTTGTTCACCCGCATGAGCAGATCGCCAGCTGATCGGCGCTGGAAGAACTGGAATGGCAGCCTCGACAAGTAGTCGACGAAGCCAAGTGTGAGGTGCGTGTCGAGGTTCGTGCGCAACTGCAGCAGCAGGTGCGACCGGACGAGCGTCGTGATCAGCTGGAAGAGGAGGAGGCCCGCGATGCCCATCACGACAACGAGCAGCAAGCTGTGGTCTGCGCGCGGGACGACGCGATCGACGATCACTGCCGTGACGAGCGGTAGCGCGAGCGCGAATACGCGCAGTAAGATCGATGTGACGAGCACGCGACCGAGGACGTGACGCTGCCCGGCGAGCTGCCGTGCGTACCAGGCGACTCGCCCCGTGCCGCGTTTCTTCTTCTCGAACGTGTCGGCGGGCTCGAACACGAGTGCGATGCCGGTGAACGATTCGCCGATCTTCGCGAGCGGGATGACCCGCGGCCCCATCGCCGGATCGACGATCGCGACACCGCGCCGAGTCACCCGCTCGAACACGACGAAGTGGTTGAGCTCCCAGTGCAGGATCGTTCCTGCGGGGACGAAGCGCAGATGCTCGACGTCGATGCGGATGCCGCGCGCTCGCAAGCCATACCACTCGGCGCCGCGGACGATCGAGGCAGCATCGGTGCCATCGCGACCGCTGACGCCGACCGCCTCGCGAACCTCGTCGAGCGTGGCGTCGTGGCCGAAGTACGCCAGCACCATCGCGAGACTCGCCGCACCGCAATCAGCGGCCTCGAGCTGCTGCACGAACGGCACGCGTCCGTGTCGCTTGCGCGCGAGGCGCTCGAGCGACGGAAATAGGTCGGCGACTTCGTCCGTACGTCGGGGCGCGGTCACTGCGACAACCCCGGGATCATGGTTTCCAGCACGCTTCGCGACGCGAGCCGGATTTCGGCGGTGCCGATCATGCCGTCATGCAGCTGGTAGTGCTCGCCATCGGCCTCGAACGTCGGCGATGCGAGTTGGGCCTCGACGACAACGACCGTGCCTTGCACGGGCAAGCTGGCGCTCACGCGCTCGCCGAGGTAGCGCATACGCGCATCATCCGCGCCGAGAACCTCTGAGCTGACCGCGAGCACGCGCGTCGTGATACGTGCGCCGCGGTAGCCAGGCAGCGTGAGATCGAGCCGCTGGTTCACGCGCAGGCGAGGGCGCTGGCTGCCGGGCACGAATGCATACAGCGACAAGCCCTCGGTCGCGCCTTGCTCGATGATCGACATCACGGTCGCGCCAGCATCGACGCGCTGGCCATTGCGGACGAGCACCTCCTTGACGATGCCGTCGCGCGGAGCGCGGATCATCTTCGCTTCGACACCGGCACGAGCGCTCTCGCGCTGCGACACGATTTGCGCGAGCGCTTGCCGCACGCTCGTGTCGGCCGGCGTCTGGAGATACGCGACGAGCTTGCGCTCGAACTCGGTCTCGAGCCCGCGCAGTCGACCAAGCTGCTCGGCGTCGTGAAGACGCGCGAGCGGCTGACCCGCTTTGACGATCGCTCCGCGCTGCACTTCGAGTGCTGTGATCGTGCCCGGCTCCATCGCGACGACCTCGTTGCGTCCCGTGGCGCGCACGATCGCCGGTCCCTCCGTGTACTCGTGAACCTTCGCGAGGCTCGCGAACGCGATCATGCCGAGCAGCGACGCGAGCACGATCCAGTACGCGGCGCGGATCCAGCCTGGATGCACTCGCACGACATCGCCGCGAGCCCCGCGGCGCACGAGGCTCACGATCGCCTCCTGGCGGAACAGCTCCGACGGTCCGGCGTCGAGCCGGTCGCCGAGGATGTTGTCCGCTTCGGCACGCATCGCGAGTTGTTGGAGATGAGGCGCCCATCCCGTCGCGAGCGCGCGCAACGTTGCGCTGTCCTCGTCGGTGAACGGCGGCTGGCCTGCGGTACGGATCGCGATCAATACGGCGTGGACGTGGCCGTCGAGCCCGACAACTGGCTGGACTGCGAGTCGTTCACGCCCGTCCCCGGTCGGGTCGTCGATGTCGGCTCGATACAGTGCGTCGTCGGCGGCGCTGGGCACGACGATGCATGCTCCGCTACGAGCCGCGAATCCGACGAGGCCCGCCGACGCTTTCGCCTCGTGCTCGCCGTCTTCACCCTCCGGCCACAACAGGCCGGTGTCTTCATCGCAGTACAGGCAACGAGCTCGCGTCGCGCCGAGCAGCGCGATGACGGCGCCGATCGCCGCTTGCGCGGCCGACGCGGGATCGTCCTGCGCGCCGATCCGTTCGACGTGCGGTGCGACGTGTGGCGGCACCGCTTCGTCCTGGGGTGGCGTGGGTGGCAACGTGCTCGCCGCTTGCTTCATCAGCTCTCGCGCCCGCGCCGGCTGCATCGCCGGCGTCAGGCGATAGAACACGGAGACTCGCGACTCGTCGACGTCGGCGACGTTGCCAGCGGCATCGGTGAGCAAGAACACGCCCATTCGTGCGTGGCGGTCGTCGAACCATTGCGCGGCGCGCTCGATCAGCTCGCTGCCGGACATGTCGACAAGCTGGGCGCCGATGACGACGAGGCGCGGCTTGCCTGCAGCGATCAGGTCGAGCGCGAGGTCACCGCGATCGATCTCGTCGATCGCGAGATCGCCGGCAAGCGCACTCCGAAGCCATTGCCGGCTCGCCGCATCGCCATCGGCGACCAACACGCGAGGGCCCGCACCGATTCGTCCGAATCCGACGACCGTGATCGCGCTAGAGCCAACCGGCATCACGGCGCGGACTCTACTGTGCCCGCAAGCACTGATCGACGGCGGAACTCCGGTTCACTTAGTCGGGTTCGCGGCGCCACCGATCGTCACCGTAGTCGTCGCGCCGAGCTCAGTCGTGACGCACGATGCCGTGAGTGACGCTCCGGTGCGCGCGAGCTGTTCGACGAGGGCGCTTGCCTGTGCTGCTTTTCCCGTAAGCTGGACGACGCATACGCGTGCCGGTCCATGTGCCAGCTCACGGAACGACGCGGTTTGGTCGTTCACCGGCGTCATCGCCCACTGGCCACCGTCTTGGCGGCCGAGCTCGGTGAGCAACGCGAGCGCTGACGTCGCGGTGCCCGGACGTGTGGTCACGAACACGAGACCGGCCGCGATTCCCGGTGCGCGCACGGTCAGTGTCGAGTCACCGGGCGCGATCGTGAGGTCGAGCGTCTGAGCACTGCTCGGTGCTAGCTCCACCGAGCGCGGATAGAACGGAGAGCCTGCGAGCGGGGCACCGGCGATCGCAGCCACGCTATAACGACCGGGGGCGAGCCGGTCGAAGGAATAGCTGCCATCCTGTGTCATCACGGTCGATGCGGCGAGTGGAGACTCGTAGGATTGCGCGTTGACGATCGCCCTTGTCGGTTTGCCAGCGCGAGAGACGGTGCCCGACAGCCGCGCTTCGCGTGCGACGGTGAGCACGATTCCGTCGACGTCTGCGGTGCCGGGCGGCACGGCGACAGGCGCCGATCGCGCGTTCGAGTCGAGCGTTGCGACCACCGACACGCCGGTCGTCGCGACACCGGTCAGCTCGAAGCTGCCGTCGGGGCGTACGGGCGTGCGCTTCACGTCGCTGCGAAACGACGGTCCGTTGTCGCCGCTATCGACGCGCTGACCGGTGCCAGACAACAGGGCGCCGGCAATGACCTCGGCGTTCGCGACGCTAACGCCTTGCGCCGCGCTGACGCGTCCTCGCAGCGTACGACCGCGATCGAGCTTGATCGTGCCGGTGTCGGTGACGTCGTCTGCCTTCACCTCGAGGCCATCGACGCTACGCGCGGTGAAGCCGGGGCCTTCGATCCACAGCGACCGTGCGCCCGGTGCGGACTCGATCTCGAAACTCTCGTTGGTGAAAGCCGTGGGCAATCCAGCTCGGCCGACGCGGACGGTGTACGCCGCGGGCGCGCCGCCGGTCTCGAACGCGACTCGTCCGCGGATACGGCCATTCGACTCGAGCACGAGTCTCACGTCACCCTGTCCGGTCTGAACGAAGACGCGAGCACCGGCGGCTCCGCTCATCGGCTCGCGCACCGCGGAGAGCTGGTAGTGACCGGCGACGAGACCGCGCAGCTCGAACCTACCGCTCGAATCGCTCAAGCCCTGTCTGAACGTGGCAGCGTTGCCGTCGACCACGTCCTTGCGCTCACCAGTCACCTGCGCGCCTTCGACGGGATTGCCGGTCTGATCGACGACCATGCCGGCGATGCTCGCGGTGTTCTCGAGAACGAGCTCGAGCTCCTTTGGCGCACCCATGGAGAGATCGATGCGCTGCGCCTTGCTCGAAGCGTCGGTGTCGCTCGCGCTGATCCAGATCTCGCTGCGCGGCATGCCATCGATCACGAACGCACCGGTCGCATCGACGTGGCTCACGCGTGCTCCGTCTGCCCACCACACGCGGACCGCGGCGCCGGGAGCCGGTGTGCGATCGCGATGCACGGCACGGCCCGCCAGCTGTTGATCCGAGACGATGCGGACGACGATCCCGTCGACATCATGATCGACGTGGACGACGGCGCTTGTCGCGGTCGCTCGATTCGGCGCGATCACGCTCACGACGTAGCTGCCGCGCGCGACACCCGCGACGTCGAAGCTGCCATCGGCACTGCTGCGAACGCCATCGCGGCTTGGATCGGACGTCGATACCCAGTCGCTCGCACTCTCGAGCCACACGAGTGCGCCGTCAACCGGCTTCTCGGCGCGATCGATGACGCGACCGCGCGCATGAAACCCGCGCGTCAGTGCGACGGCGACTTTGCTATGCGCCGTCGGACTGGCCGTGACGGCCTCGAAGGCGGTCGCAAAACCGGGCGCGCTGACCACGAGCGGCCAGCGACCCGGAATGATCGGCGATAGCGTGGCTGCGCCGTCGCGCGCCGTGTTCGCCGACGTCACGATCGGCGCCCGCACCTCGACTCTTGCCTCGGCGATCGGTTGTCCGCGCTCGCCATCGACGACCGTGACGTCGACCGCGGCGGCGGCACGCAGCTTCAGGACCACGGGTTCGGTCT
>DASUFX010000195.1:0-6193 GCA_036274355.1 Kofleriaceae bacterium
GGCGCTCGACAACCATCGCCGGCGCGGCCAGGAAGGTGTTGTCACCGAGCTGTCGCCTGGCTGGATTCGCGCGACCTACTACTTTCTGCTCGCGGCGCTCGCGGTTGGCATCGTCGTGTCGATCGTGGTCCACGTGCCGACGTATTCGTCGGGTTACGGCGTCGTCATGTATCCGGGCACGCCGATGACGGCGCCCGCGCCGGGCACGGTCGACAAGATCTACGTCGAGGCGCAGACCGACGTGAAGCGGGGCATGCCGCTCGTGAAGCTCAAGTCCGAGAAAGAAGAATCGGACTATAAGCAAGCGAACACCGAGCTCGATGCCGCGTTGCAATCGTATCTGTTCGATCCTGCCGACGAATCGATCCGCAAAGCGCTCGTGAGCGCGCAGGCCTCCGCGCGCCGCGCCGCCGACGCGATCGAACAGCGCACCGTGCGCGCGACAGTCGATGGCACCGTCAGCGATGTCCGCGTCGCGGAGGGCAAGTCGGTCAACTTCGGTGATCCGATCCTGACGATCGTCGCACCGGGCACGCAGCCCGAGCTGTGGGCGCTGATGCCCGGCAACGATCGTCCGCGCTTTCGCATCGGTCAGGAGATGCAGGTCGAGCTCACGGGCTTCCAGAAGAAGCGCGAGCACGCGAAGATCTTCGACATCGCGCTGTCGAACACCGGCACGACGATGGCTCGCAACCTCCTCGGTGTCGAGCTCGCGGACTCGCTCAAGCTCAGTCCCGAAGGCGGCAATTACGTGCTCGTGAAGGCGAAGCTGCCGAAGAACACGTTCAAGGCGAAGGGCAAGCTGTACCGCTACTACACCGGTATGGCGACGAAGATCGAAGTGAAGGTCGAAGACAAGCGCTTCATCTCGACGCTGCTGCCATCACTCGAGAAGTACGTCGAGTAAGGGGAACGCCATGGCCAACAACAAACAAATCGCCGAAAGCTACCCCGCGCTCCGCAAGCTCGGCTTCCTGCGCAGCAAGCGCGCGGTCCCGTTCGTCCAGCAGCTCGAGTGGACCGACTGCGGTGCAGCCTCGCTCTGCATGGTGATGGCGTATCACGGCCGCGAGACCAAGCTCGCCGAAGTTCGCGAGGCGATGGGCATCGGTCGCGACGGTGTCAGCGCGAAGGCGATCCTCGACACCGCCGAGAAGTACGGTCTCGCAGGTCGCGGCATCAAGGTCGACATCTCGCAGATCAAGCTGCTCAGGCCGGCAACGATCCTGCACTGGGAGTTCAACCACTTCGTCGTGTTCGATCGCGTCGTCAAAGACGGCGTGCGTATCGTCGATCCGGCGACCGGTCCGCGCGACGTGCCGCTCGCGCAGTTCGCGAAGGCATTCACCGGCGTCGCGATCGAGCTGACCTCGACGCCGCGCTTCACGAAGAAGAAGGCGGAGAAGGGCCGGCTCAAGCGTTACGTCGACGAGCTGCTGTCCGAGAAGGGCCTGTTCTCGCGCGTGATCATCGTGTCGCTCGCGCTGCGCCTCGTCGCGCTCGCGCTGCCGCTGATCACCGGAATGATCATCGACCAGGTCGTGATGCGCAGCGACTACAAGCTGCTCTATGTCTGTCTCGCCTCGATCGGCGCGATGGTCGTGTTCGATCTGATCGCCGAGATCGTGCGCGCGCACCTGCTGCTGCACTTGCGCATCGCGCTCGACACGCGGATGACGCTCGGCTTCCTCGATCACATGATCTCGCTACCGTTCTCGTTCTTCCAGCGTCGCTCGACGGGCGATCTGATGATGCGCGTCGACTCGAACGGCACCGTGCGCGAGATCGTCACGAGCAAGAGCCTGTCCGCGATCATCGACGGCTTGTTCGTGCTGCTCTACGCGATCGTCATCTTCTACGTCAGCCCGACGCTCGGCTTCATCACGATCGGCATGTCGCTCCTCGAGGCGCTCGTGTTTTTGTGCGCACGGCCGACGTTCCAGCGCCTGCTCGCCGCTGACCTCGACAAGCAAGCGAAGGCGCATAGCTACATGGTCCAGATGCTCGGCGGCATGGAGACGCTCAAGTGCGCCGGCGCCGAGCGGCTCGGCCTCGAGAAGTGGAGCAACCTCTACACCGACGAGCTCAACGTCAAGATGCGCCGTGCCCGCGCGCAGGCGTACACCGACGGTCTGCGCGGCGCAGTCGCCGCACTGGGGCCCATGCTGATCCTCACGATCGGCGCGAGCGCGGTGATGAGCGGCAAGCTCTCGCTCGGCGAGATGCTCGCGATGAACTCGCTGGCGACGAGCCTGTTCGGCCCGCTCTCGGCACTGGTCGCGAGCGCGCTCGAGCTGCAGCTCGTCAAAGGCCACATGGATCGCATCGACGACGTGCTTCAGAGCACGGTCGAGCAGGATCGCGACAAGGTCCAGCTGCCGGGCCGCCTGCACGGTCACGTCACGGTGAAGAACCTGTCGTTCAAGTACGGCGAGCAAGCGCCGCTCGTCGTGCAGGACGTCTCGCTCGATATTCCGCCGGGCGCTGCGGTCGCACTCGTCGGTCCGTCCGGCTCGGGCAAGTCGACGCTGCTCAACTTGCTCTCCGGTCTCTACAAGCCGACGACCGGTGACATCGCGTACGACCAGCGCCCGCTTCACGACATGGATCTGCGCGGCGTGCGCCAACAGATCGGCGTGGTGCCGCAGCACCCGTTCATCTTCGGCGGCACGATGCGCGAGAACATCGCACTCGGCCTACCCGGCGCGCAGCTCGATCGCATCTCGCATGCCGCGAAGCTCGCGTGTCTGCACGACGACGTCGCGGCGATGCCGATGACCTACGACACCGTGATCTCCGATGGCGGTGGCTCGCTCTCGGGTGGTCAGCGCCAGCGCGTCGCGATCGCCCGCGCGATCCTGCGCAACCCGACGCTAATGCTGCTCGACGAAGCGACGAGTGCGCTCGACAACCAGACCGAAGCCGCCGTCATCGAGAACCTCGAGCGCCTGCGCTGCACGCGCATCACGGTCGCCCACCGTCTCTCTACGATCCGCAACGCCGACCTCATCATCGTGATGGACAAGGGTCGCGTCATCGAACAAGGCACCTACGCCCAGCTCGCCGCGCGCGGCGGTCTGTTCTCGCAACTACTCGCAGCCTCGCAGTCCTCCCCCAACAACGTGGAGATTCCCTATGAAGCCGCATTCGCTGGTCAAGTGCCTCGCAGCTCTGCTCCTCGTAGCAGCATGCAGCGGGGGCGAAACAGCGCCGAACGAGCCTGATCCGACCGAGGCCGTTCACGAAGCGGCCAAGCCGGAAGCTCCAAAGGCGCCCGAGTTCGTCGGTGTCATCAGCTCGCGTGTCTCGAAAGTGATCGCGGCGGACTTCGACAGCAAGGTCGAGCGGCTCAACATCCGCAACGGCCAGCGCGTCAAGGAAGGCGAAATCGTCGCCGAGCTCGCCACCGAGGAGCTGCAGGCCAAGCTCGCGCAGGCCAAGGGCACGTTCGACGCCGCGAAGGGCCAGCGTGCTCGCGCCGGTGCGGCCTACGCGAACGCCGCGCGCCGCGCTCGCCTCGAGCAGCGGCTCATCCGCAGCGGAGCCTCCGCGCCCGAATCGCTCAACAACATCCGCGCCGAATCGAGTCAGTTCGGTGCCGAGGGCTCGAGCGCCGCGGGCGAGATGGCGCGCGCCGCCGCGCAGATCAAAGAGCTCGAGGCCCTACTCGCCCGCGCCAAGGTCCCCGCGCCGATCGATGGCGTCGTCTCGATCGTGAAAGCGCGCGAAGGCGCCAACCTGTCCAAGGCAGAGCAAATCGCACGCGTGTTCGATCCGAACCAGCTGGTCGTGCGGTTCGCAGTGCCCAAGAAACATCTCTCCCTCGTCAAGCCCGGTACCGCGATCGAGCTGGTCACCACCGAAGGACACCGTGTGGTGCCCGCAACGGTGCGCGTCCAGGACGACACCGCCGATCCGACGATTGACTTCACCGTGTTCGAAGCCGTTATCGACCCAACTTTCCGCACCGACGAGATCCGCGTTGGTGACAACGGACATGTCCGGATCGCAGGAGCCGCAAAATGAGCGTGGTACGATCACAAGAAATCGTGGATGGCCAGGATCTCGAGACCCCGACCTGGGTGACTTCGTATCAGGGTCTGCCGCGAACGGTGAACGTTCGACGTTGCAGGCTCGAAGTCGTCGCCGGTGTCGATCAAGGCAAGGTCCTCGAGATCGCGCAGCCATCGATCCAGATCGGTCGCGTCGGCGCCGATCTCAATCTGACCGACGGCAAGGTCTCGGGCCTGCACTGCGAGCTCAAGCTCCAGCCCGAAGGCTATCGCCTGCGCGACCTCGGTTCGACGAACGGCACATTCGTCAAAGGTGTGCGCGTGGTCGACGCGTTCATCGCGCCGGGCTCCACGATCCAGATCGGCAAGAGCGCGGTCACGTTCAACCCGCTCGACGACGCGGTGGCGATGCCACTGTGGAACGAAGCGCGGCTCCACAACCTGATCGGTGGCAGCGCGTCGATGCGGCACATGTTCGAGCTGATCAATCGCTTCGCGCAGTCCGACGCGACTGTCCTCATCCAAGGTGAGACCGGTGCCGGCAAGGAGCTCGTCGCCGACGCGATCCATCAGTGCTCGCCACGCCGCAACGAGCCGTTCATCGTGCTCGACTGCTCCGCGATCCCCGAGCAACTGTTCGAAGCGCAACTCTTCGGTCACGAGGTCGGCGCGTTCACCGGCGCGGTCAAGTCGACGGCAGGCGTCTTCGAGATGGCGCACGGCGGCACGCTCTTCCTCGACGAGATCGGCGAGCTGCCGCTCGACGTCCAGGCCAAGCTCCTGCGCGCGGTCGAGACTCGCAAGGTCCGTCGCCTCGGTGGTGCGAAACTCTTCGCATCCGACGTCCGCCTCATCGCGGCGACGAACCGCGATCTCGCGGCCGAGGTGAACCGCGGCAACTTCCGCGCGGATCTCTACTACCGGCTCGCGGTCGCCCGTCTCGCCGTGCCGCCGCTGCGCGAGCGTCGCGAAGACCTGCCGCTGCTCGTCGATCACTTCCTGCGCCAGCTCAGCGTCACCTCGGGTCATCCCGATCCGCGCCTGCCCGATGACTTCATGTCGCGCGCAAATCGCCACACGTGGCCGGGCAACGTGCGCGAGCTGCGTAACTCGGTCGAGCGCGCCGTGCTGCTGCCCAACCATCCGAACGTCGCGTTCGAGACGCCGCCGAAGAAGGAAGGCAACGGGTTCGCGCACATCGATATCGAGGTGCCGTTCAAGGTCGCGAAGCAGAAGCTCGTCGACGAGTTCGATCGCCGCTACCTCGAAGCGCTCCTCGAGGCACACGACGGCAATATCTCAGCCGCCGCGCGTGCCGCCGGTATCGAGCGCATGTCGATCTACAAGATGATCCGCCGCCTCGGCCTCGATAAGGAGGAAGGTGAAACGGGCAGCCGTGCCCCGACCGCCGACGAGGACGAGGACACCGAAGACACCGGCCACAGCCGCTAGCAAAGCCGTGCCATCATCGACGCGTGTGGCGCGTCATCGTGGTGGCACTGCTCGCAGCATGCTCGGCATCCTCGTCATCACCACGCGCGAGCGAACCGCCCGCGCCGCCGCCACGTGCGGTCGTGCCGACGGGTGCTCCAGCCCCTGCCGCGCTGCCATTCACGTCCACGTGCGTCGCCGCGGCCGATCCGTCGCTTGCGGATCTGCGGCAGCGCGCTGGTGCAGCGACCAAGATCGGCTTCGAGGAGGCGCTCGCGCGCAATCACCTGCGTGTGCTCGTGCTTGCCGTGCATGCAGACGAGATCGGCGAAGGCTTGCAGGAGATGGCAGCGCACGCGCCCGAGGGCACTGCTGTCAAACGAACGCTCGACGGCGCGAAGGGCATGTTCGTAGCCGCAGAGACAACATGGAGCGGAGATCCCGGGAGCCCCGCGGCGTGGGAGTTCGTGCAGAGCGATCGCGGCGACATGTATCGGCTGATCCGCAAGCCGATTGCTGGCGTCACGCGCGTACTACTGTGTGGTTGTCGCGAGCACCGATGTGGACCGCCGGGATCGGGATGTCCGGCTTGTGGATCGACGGCGCAGACAATGTACGGGCCGCTGCCGGCCGGTACGCATTACAAGGGCGAGCTCGAGCTGGCGTATACGGCGAATATCGTGTCCACGGAGTACGAGCAAACGCAAGGATGCCCGCCGCCACCAGACTGTCCTAAGCCGCCGTAATGG
>DASUFX010000196.1:0-3873 GCA_036274355.1 Kofleriaceae bacterium
TGATCTCGTCGACACTCCGCACGGCCGCGCGCTGATCCTCGAGCTCGACGACGCGGCGGCCGAACCGCTCGTCGGCGCCGAGGTTGCGATCGCCGCTGCGCTCGGCCCGGTCCGCAAGCGCGAGTTCGTCGCCGGGCGCACCGCGCTGCGCAGCCTGCTCGGCGAGCCGGTCGCGATCGTACCCGACGAACGCGGCGCGCCGATGCTGCCCGCCGGCTGGGTCGGCTCGATCAGCCACAAGCACGACCGCGCCGCAGCGTTGGTCGCACCCGCCGGCGACGGCTTCGTCGGTGTCGATATCGAGATCGCAGGGCCGCCGCGCATGCCGATCGAGAAGCGCATCCTGACCGCGCGTGAGCAACACCGCATTCGCGATGGCCGCGACGTCACGCTGCACTTCGCGATCAAGGAAGCGATCTACAAAGCGATCGATCCGATGGTGCGCCGGTACGTCGGCTTCACCGAGGTCGAGCTCGAGATCGCGGCCGACGGCAGCTGCAGCGTGCACGCCGTCGACGCGGCGCGCTTGCCGGTCACGATCGAGGCCTGGTGGCGCGAGCACGACGGCCACTGGCTCGCCACGGCGCGCGGCCGGAAGCGCTAGCGTCAGCGAGCACGGCGATGATGCCCGTGCATTAGCCGCGTGATTCTCACGATGCGCTCGTCGTCGTCGACAACGTAGAACAGCACGAACGGCGTGCGGTCGAGCGGCAACCGAAAGTGTCTGAGGCGACCGGCAGCTCGAACGAATGTTCCAGCCAGGGGATAGCTGGCGAGTAGCTCAACCGCGGCTTCTACCTCGTCCGGAAGCTGACTTGGGCCTTGGCCGCGCAGCTCCCATCTTTGCTTTTCGCGCTCCACGGCGCGCTCCACGCGCAGCAACAGCTCTACCGCGTGCGGCGTCCCGGGCTCGGAGCTCCGCGAAGAATTCATGGGCAGGCCGCCCGTCGCCGGCCGCGATCTCGGCTTCCGCGGCCAGCAGTTCCCGTTCTTCTTCCGGTGTCGGGATGTAGACGTTCTTCCTCTGTTCGATGAAGACCTCGACGACCTCGCCGTCCGCAAGCGGAACGTCGCGGATCACGACCTCGCCCTTCTTGACGGTCGCTGTAAAGACCATGGCCATACCTCCAGCGTAGCGCAGACACGCGGCGGACCACAGCAACGCCTGCGCCAGCGCAACGTCGCGATCTCGCGAGATGCTGCGTCCGGTTCGTCCGTCACCCGGACGCGATTCGTCCGCTGCTCGTCGAACACCGGACAGTGGCGCTAGCGGCGTGGCTTCGGTACGTCGCGATCGAGCACGGTCTTGCGCTCGTCGCGGGCGGCAGCACGAATCGCGTCGTCGCAGATCGCGCGCACGTGATCGGACAGCATCTCGGCCACCGCATCCGAGGTGTTAAAGCCCGAGCGGTCCTTGATGTACTTCTTCATCTTCGACACGACGATCAGGACTTCGCGCTCGGCATCGGCGAGCTGCACGTTGCCCTCGACCGCTGCCGCGGTCGCCGGCGACGCATCACCGACCACGCGGCGCACCGGCGCCGAGCCCTGCGGAGCAACTGGCTTCGGAGCGACGGGCGCGGGCTCGGGATTCGCGGCCATCTCTTTCGCCCATGCTTCGGGCGTCGGCGCGCGCCTCTCGTCGGCCCACGCATCGCGATGCCGCGCTTCCGCGATGTGACTGTCCCAGCAGCTCACCGTACAGAACACGTAGCCCGTACGCGGGCGGTTGCACGTCGATACGCTGCACGCCCAGTACTTCGCGTTGAACGAGATCGGGTTCTTACAAGCGCTGCACTTACGCCACGTCTCGGCCATCGAGCGCGAGACTACTTCCGACGGCGGCGCAGTGCTAGCAGGACGACCAATCCGAGCGGGATCGATCCGCCGGCGCTCCGGCGCGTATCGCAGCAGCCACCGCCGTCGCCGCCGAAGTCGTTCACGTCGCAGCTATCCGGCGGCGAGCCATCGGCAATCACGATCGGCACCTTGAGCGTGATGGCGCGCGTCGTATCGGCCGTGTCGCTGACTGTCACTTCGACGATGTCGTCGCCGGCCACATCCTTGTTCGGGCAGACGCGCAGCGTACCGTCGTCGCGCACGGCGGCCTTGCCGAAGCCCGGCGGCTTCGTGATCTCGAACTTGTGGGTGACGCCCATCTTCGGATCGTTGTGCGCGATCTTCGTCTCGGCGCCTTCGCCACGGATCGTCATGATCGTCGGCGGATCGGCGACCGGCGACGGGCCGCGCGCGACCTTCGCGCCCGACATCATATCGAGCCAGTCGACGATCTTGTCCGGGCGCTCGTAGATGCCGCCCTCGGAGCAGGCGTAGTTGTTCGTCTCGTAGCCGCGCGACGTGATGCCCATGACGTACGTGCCGTAGCTCGTCGTCAGGTAGACCGGGCCGCCGGAATCGCCGGGGCAGGTGTCGATGCCACTGCCGCCGGCGCCGAACTCCCCGTCGGGGCGTGCGGCCGTGTTGCAGCCAACGCCTTCCTTCGTGCAGTTGTAGTCGGTGATGATCGTCGTCGCTTCCATCAGCGCGTCGGTCGATACACTGCCGTTCTTGTCGGTCGTGCCGAAGCCGACGAGCTGGACCATCGCGTTGTTCTGGATATCGAACTTCGCCCAGCCGCTCGCGATCGGGCGCGGCTCGATTCCGGTGACTGGCGTCTGGAGCACGAGCACGCCAGCGTCGACCGAGCCCTGCGAGTTCGGATACTCGATCGCCTTCATGATCGGGATCAGCTGACCCTCTTGTGGCGCCGACAGCTTCGTCGCGCCCACGAGCACGTGGGTCGGCGCGCCGCCGATCACGCAGTGGCCTGCGGTGATCACGACGTTCGGCGCGACGAGCGTACCGGTGCAGCCCTGATCCTGCGTCGGGTTCGTGCCCCACATCACCGCGACGGTGTCGGGCCACTTGCCCGCCGGTGCGGCAGCTCCGCCGATGACGTACTGATCGGTCACCGAGACATCGATGTCGTCGATGGTGCAGGCGACGGCGGGCAGTGAGAACAGCGCGAGCGCGACCGGAAACCGCATGGGCCGACTGTTACACGATCCGTAACCCTCGCACTATGAGGCGTTTCACATGCGCTAGCGCGGTGTTGCGCAGGATGCGCAAGCCCGTCAATCTACCGTCTCCATGTCCATGCGGTGGGTCTCGTTCGTTGTTCTAGTTGCGTGCGGCGGCACGACAAAATCGGTCGCGCCGGTGAAGCCTGCGGGTGACACCGATCCTGACGGACCGAATCGTGCGCGCATCGCCGCCCAGGTCCAGCCGCTGATCGATGCCGAGCTCGCGACCGGTGTCGTCGTCGGCGTGATCGACGGTAACAAGAAGGAGATCTACGGGTTCGGCAAAGGGCCGGGCGGCAAGCCACCGACGGGCGCGACGCTGTTCGAGCTCGGCACGGTGACGCGGGCGTATACCGGGCTTCTGCTTGCCGACGCGGTGCAACGCCGCGAGGTCGAGCTCGACACGCCGGTGGCCGAGCTGTTGCCGACCGGCGTCACCGCGCCGACCAAGGACAAGCTCGTCATCACGCTGCGTCACCTCGCACTGCACAGCTCGGGCTTGCCACCGATTCCGCCGTCGCTGCCAGCCGAGAGCGACAATCCATTCGGCAGCTATCGCGAGAACCAGCTCTATCAGGATCTGATCGGTACCCGACTCATCGGCGCGCCCGGCGAGCGCATCGTGTACTCCGACTATGGCGTCGGCCTGCTCGCAAATG
This sequence comes from Kofleriaceae bacterium, assembly GCA_036274355.1. Lineage (GTDB taxonomy): Bacteria > Myxococcota_A > Polyangia > Haliangiales > Haliangiaceae > JABFXX01. The sequence goes on from DASUFX010000196.1 coordinate 3,743, forward strand.
CACTCGGCCACAAGATTGGCGGCGGCTACGTCAAGGCGCTCGACGAGCGCGTACTCGCGCCGCTCGGCCTGCGCGACACGTACTTTGCGGTGCCGACGCCGGCGCAGCCGCGCCTCGCGAGCGGCACGAAC
>DASUFX010000197.1:0-9262 GCA_036274355.1 Kofleriaceae bacterium
GGTCATCTGCTCGATTTTGCCGGCCACGTACGGGAACGGTCCCATGTAGATCAGCGAGTCGACGCCCGAGTGACTCGCCGCCGCGGCGAACAAGTCTTGGTGACGCATCGACAGCATCAGCGCACCGAATCCACCCATCGACAGCCCGGCGATCGCGCGCGCCTCGCGCTTTGCGATCGTGCGGTACGTCGCGTCGATGTGACCGATCAGGTCCTTCGTGATGTACGTCTCGTACTTGCGAGCGCGCACGCAGGTGTCGCGCTTGTTCTGCTTCTGCGGGATGAAGAGGCCGGTGCCGTCCTTCATGCACGCGTCGTAGTCGACCTTCGCGAGTCCATCGACGTAGAAGCTATCGTCGCCGTCGGGCATCACCACGATGGCCTGCAGGCCGAGGCCATCTGCGGCTTCGTCGAGCTTGCCTCCCTCGACCCAGTTCGTCTCGTTTCCACCGAGTCCGTGCAGGTAATAAAAGACCGGGTAGCGCGTCGTCGCGCTGTCGTAGCCGGCCGGCAGGTACACGAGGTACTTCTTCTCGACGCCGAGCGCCGCGCTCTTGAAGCGCTTCGTCTCGACCCGCCCCTTCGCGATCGGAGCGGCCGGCTTCGCTTCGGGCTTGGCTTCCGGTTGCGCAGCTGCCGCTACTGGTGCCGGCGACGCAACCGGAGCCGCGGCCTTCACCGGGGCCGGATCGCTCTTGTGCGACGAACACGCGAACAACGCTACGAGTAGGAGCTTCTTCAACTTCATCATCAGTGCACCTCCGGCAGGATCGCCACGGTCTGGATCGTCGTCGTGCGGAATGACATCACGAGCGCGAGCAAGCGCTCCGCCGCAAGTGCGACGTGTGGATCGAGCGCACGCAGCGCTTCGATCGCGGACGCCTCGGCGCTCACACCCAATGGCGCGTGGACTTGTCCCCAACCGGCGAGCAAATCGCGCAGCGTCGGCGACGGCGGATAGACTTCGAGCGCGATCTCGGCATCGACCTTCGCGAGCTTGCGCGCTTCGGCAACCGCTGCATCGAGCCCGCCGATCTCGTCGACGAGACCGAGCTCGAGCGCCTTGGTGCCGGTCCACACGCGACCCTGCGCGATCGGCAGGATCTGCTCGACGGTCTTCTTGCGCCCTGCCGCGACGCGCGCGACGAACGTGTTGTAGACCGCCTCCATGTGATGCTGCATGAGCGCACGCTCGTCGTCGGTCCACGGCTTGAAGCTCGCCATCATGGTCGCGTGCTTGCCACGGCCCATCGGGAACGTGTTGACGCCGAGCTTCGCGAGCGCGGCACCGGGCGCGATGTGGCCGCCGACGACACCGATCGAGCCGGTGAGCGTGTTCGCCTGCGCGAAGATCTTCGTCGCGCCGCTCGCGATGTAGTAGCCGCCGCTGGCGGCGACGTCGCTCATCGACACGATCACCGGCTTCTTTGCCTTGAGCTGCTCGATCGACGACCAGATCAGCTCCGACGCCTGCGCACTGCCACCGCCCGAGTCGATACGCAGCACGACTGCCTTCACCGCGTCGTCGGCGGCGAGCGCGCGGAGCGCCGAGACCAGCGTGTGCGAAGCGATTTCCTGGCGCGCACCGAGCACACCATCGCCGTCGCCGTCCTTGATGTCGCCGAGCGCGTACACGATCGCGACGTGATCGCCGAGCGGGCGGTCCGGCGGCATCGCGCCGAGGAAGCGCGCGACCTTCACCATCGACTGCAGCTGGTCCTTGTCGTCGGGCTCGATCTCGAGCTTCGTCCACGGTGCCTTCACCTCGTCGCGGAACGTTTCCCACGCCGAGACGTCGTCGACGAGCTTCGCGAAGAGTGCCTCGGGGGCGGGAAACAGCGCGGTGTCGATCAGCGTCTTGACCGTCGCCGGATCGAGGTGCCGCGACGCCGCGATGTCGTCGACCATCGACTGATAACGGCGATCGAGGATCGCACCGAGCGTTTCCTCCATCTCCTTCGACGGCGCGTCGCGCGTCAGCGGCTCGGCGGCGCCCTTGTACGCGCCGACGTGGATGAAGTCCGCGGTGATCGCGAGCTTGTCGAGGAGCGGCTTCACGTGGATCGGCATTGCGGCTGGGCCCGTGATCGCGATGTCGCCGAGCGGCGCGAGACCGATCTTGTCGCACGCGGCGAGCACGAGATACGTCGCGTTGCTCGCGCTCTCGGCGTGGCAGCGCAGCTGCTTCTTCGCGTTGCGGAAGTCCTGCATCGCGTCGCGCAACTCGACGAGGTCGGGCATGCTGATGTCGAGATCGTCGACGCGCAGGATCAGGCCCTGCAGCTTGTCGTCCTTCGCGAGCGTGCGCAGACGCATCGCCAGGTTGCGCAGCTCGGTGCCACGCCCGCCGCCGGTGAGCGAGAACGCTTCGCGCTCCACGATGTCGCCGGAGACCGGCATCACGCCCCAGTGCGGCTTCTCTTCGTCGAAGTCCTTCGACTTCTTCGGCGACTCGTACGGGCCGGGCGTCTCGATGCTCTCCTTGATCCGCTCGAGCATGCTCTGCAGATCGAAGCCACCGAAGCCACCGCCGTCGCCACTACCGTCGTCCTTCTTCGTGAACGTCGCGGCCCACGGATCGCCGGACGCGCGCTTTGCGAATTCACCGTCGAGCTTTGACGGCTTTTCGTTGCAGCCGAAGAGCGAGAGAGCGACCGAAACAACAACAACGCTCGCGAGGCGGACACCCATGCCCGCTTCATATCATTAAGCCGTCTAACCGGCGGAGCCGGGAGCAGGGGGCGGCGGCGGTGGGGCCGGCTGGTCTTTGGGCTGCGGCTGCTCTTTCGGTTGTTCTTTTGGCTGCTCGGGCGACTCGCCGGCGCCGAGGATCTCGAGCTGCTTCTTAGCCTTAGCTGAATTCGGGTACGCGTCGAGGTACTTGCGCCACGCCTCGACCGCCGCTTCCTTGTTGCCCTGACGCTGATACGTCTCGGCGACGCCGCCGAGCGCCGGCTCGTACTTCGACGACACCGCGAGCGCCGCGCGGAACTTCGAGAACGCGCTCGAGAACTGCTTCGCATCGAGGTGGCAGTAGCCCATGCCGGTCAACGCCTCGACGCCGTTCGGGCGCTGCTCGAGCGCCTTGCCGTACAGATCCATCGCCTTCGTGCAGTTTGTCTCGGCCTGCTTGTTCGCCTTCGCGAGCACCGAGTCGTAGTCGTTGCCGCCGCCGCCACCCGACGTGCCACCACCACCACCGTTGGGCGGTTTCGTCGCGCCGTTGCCGTTGTTCGTTGGCGGCTTCGTCGCACTGGAGCCGTCCTCGCCGGGCATCGGATCGGTATTCGCGACCGACGTCTCGAGCTTCTTGTACATCGCGAGCGCGACATCGTTGTCGGGTTGCGTCGCGAGCACCTGATCGACCTGGCCCTTCGCCTCGGCCTTCTTGTTCTGCGCGTACCAGATCTGCGCGCGCGCGAGCTTGATGCGCATGTCGTCCGGCGCTTCGATGCCGGCGAGCGCCTTCTCGGCGTCGGGCAGCTTGCCATCGCGCAATGCGAGCTGCGCGTCGGCGAGTGCGACGGACGCCATCAGTTCCTTGTCACCCGCCGCCTTGCTGCGCGCGGTCTCGATGTAGCGCTTCACCGACGGTGCCGGCTTGCCCTGCAGGCGCATCACGTCGGCCATCGCGAGGTTCGCGCTCGCGTTGTCGGCGGCCGCGCCTTGCGCACGCTGCGCCATCGGCGCGTTGTCGACGACGAGCTGCTTCGCTTCTTTGCGCAGCTTGTCGGATTCCGCTTTCTCGACGTAGCCGGCGCGATCCTGCTTGCCCTGCGCGAGCGCGAGCATCAGTCGTGCACGCAGCGCGAGCGTCGGCGGATCATCTTTGCCGTTCAGATCGTCGAACGCCTTCTGCATCCGCACCCACACGCCGGCGACCAGCTCGGCGCGCGCGGTGTCGAGCGGTGACACCGCGACTTCTTGCGCATCGATCGGCGTCACCACCACGCTCGTCGCGTCAGGTGTTGCGACCGCGACGGCGGCATCCTTCACAGTCGGCTGCGCGACCTGGGTCTTGTTGTTGCGGAACACGAGCATGTAGACCGCGCCCGCCGCCGCACCGATCACGAGCAGCGAGATCAGCGCGATCCACATCCCGACCTTCGAGCCCTTCGCGGCGGGATAGACATCGTCGTCGTCGTCGTCGACACGCACGCCACCACCGGCGACGAACGGCGAGCTGTTAACTTCCATGCGCACGCGCCCGGCGAACGCTTGCTCTTCGGGAGCCGCTGAGAGCTTGCCGCCGCGCGGACCCTGCGGCATCGCCGCCATCGAGTCGCTCGCCTTGACTTCGTTGTTCGCCCACATCGCGGTCTGGCGACCCGCATCCGACGGCGGCTTCACGCGCGGCGCTGGTGGTGGGTTGGTTGGCGGCCGCTTCTGCGCCATCGACGGCTGCGAGGTCGGCGCGAGCTCGGTCTGTGCGATCGCCGACGGCGCAGTCGATGGCTTCGGTGCTGCGGGCGGCGGAGGTGTTGGTGGCCGCGCCCGGTAGTTGCCGGTCGCGCGACCCTCCTCCTCGTCGACGCCACCGGGACGACCGACGCCGAGCATCGTTGCCGCGGGAGCGGGCGGTTTGGGCGTCGGCTTCACCGAGCGTTGCGAGCGCGCCTCGTCGGCGATCACGAAGTATTGCGCGAGCTCGTCGATGTCGCCGAGCCGCTTCCACGTCTTGCCGGTGCGCGAAATCAGCGACTCGCGCGTCGCGATGCCGGCGACGATCCACTGCTGCAACGCGACCAGCTCGCGACACGTCTTCGTCTCGCCATTCTCGAGCCGCACCTGCCACTGCCGTTCGCCGGCGGAGGTTGGCCCCGATGGGAGATCTGCGATCTTCACCGGCGCTTCGGCGACCGAGTCAGCGCGCACCGTCGGCTGTTTGCCCGAAGGCGACCTCCGGTTGTCGACCGGATTCGCCTGCGCGCTCGATCCTGCAAGCCCCACGTTCGTGTTCGCGCGCTTGCGGATCTTGAACATGTGCCCGCAGTTGGTGCACTTGACCGTGACACCACCGGGCTTGAGTCGACTCTCGTCGAGCTCGTACTCCGTCTGGCACTTCTCGCAGCGAACGTCCATGGACTATTCGGCGGTTACGGTACCACGACGCACCTCGCCGGGCCACGGAGCGCCCCCGCTGGTGCGCAGCCGATTTATTCCACCGACAAAGGGTCTTACCGCGGTCGGGTGAAGCGCAAAGTGCGCGTCGAGTCGGCCCATTCCGACGCGGTCAGCTCGTAGCGGAGGCTGGCGTACCAGCGGCCATCGCGCCAGACATCCTCCTCGGCGCGGCAGAGAAACCTAAACCCGATCTTCTCCATCACGCGCTGCGAGCCGACGTTGGTCTCGAAGCACCGGATGTTCACCTTGTGGAGGCCGAGCGTCTCGAACGCCCACCGCGTCGCCGCCGTCGCCGCCTCGGTCATCAGGCCTTTTCCCCAGAATGGCTTCGCGATCCAATAGCCCATTTCTGCGTGATCGCAACGCACCGCGCGCATGACCCACTGGATGCCGTGCAGGCCGATGCAGCCGACCGGCGCGCCCTCGTGCTCGATCGTCCACACCACGTCGGTGCCTGCCGCGACCATCTCGGTCACCTTCTTCAACCACTCGCGCGTTTCGTCGATCGAGCTGTGCGCCGACCATGTCAGGTACTGCGACAGCGCCGGATCCGACACATACGGAAAGAACCGATCCGCGTCGCTCTCGACTTGTGGCCGCAGCTTCACGCGCGGCGTCTCGATGACGAGCGGCAGATCGGCGAGCTTCGGAATCGGATTGCGAGGTGGCGCTGACAACATCTCGCGCAGAACCGTATCAGGTACCGGCGAAATTCCTAGCTAGTGGGCGTCGTCGGGATGCACTTCCTCGACGGTGGCGAGGATGTCCTTCACGTCGATGATGCGCAGTCGCTCGTCCCACGGCACGCGCACGCCAGCGTCCTTCCTGAACAACACGTGCGCGCCGAGCGGCACGCCCGAAACGTTCTCGGTCGCCTCGTCGGTCGTCGGCCGATCGCGCGCCACTTCGATCACCTTGCCGTAGTGCGCGTCGTCTTGCGCTTCCTTCGCACCTTGCGGCAGGTAGAGACCGGCGTCGGTGCGATCCTCGTCGCGAATGAGCTGCACCAGCACGCGCATCCCGAGTGGCAGGATCAGGCGGTGCGTCTTCGGCGGGCGGGATTCGTTCTCAGAGGTCACGAGCGGTAACGACCCGGCCACTCTGCTCCAGGCAGCGTAGGCTGGTCAAGCCGGCCGCCTTGAACGAGGGTGCCACCTCGTCGAGGGCCGGTTTCATCCCCGGGTCTTCGCACGATCCCGAACGGACGTCGACGTGATCGCCGATGATGCTGACGGTCGACCACAGGCGCTGCTTCTTGAGATTACGCTCGAGGCCCGCCGCGACATCGAGCGCCGTCGGGCCGGTCGGTTGCGCGGGTTGCTCGGTCGGCTGCGCGGGCGTCTCGACCTCGGCTTGCGCCGGTACGGCTGGCGTCTCGACGGTGGCTGCAGGTTGCGCCGCGGGCTTCTCGTTCTTGCGCAGACCCAAATACGCGATCGCGCCGATCGCGACGACACCGATCGCGATCGCGGTGATCAGCGGGCCTTTGCCGGTCGCGCTCGCGACTGCCGTCCCGCCCTCGAGATGCGAGCCCCGCGCGCGGGGCAATGCCTTGTGGCATTTCGGGCAGCGGACATAGCCGGGCACGACCGCGACGCCGCACGACGGGCATACAGCTCCGCTCATCCCTTCAAGGATACCTGGCTATCGCCGGCGCCGCCAAAAACCAAGCATCAAGAGGCCTGTCAGCGCGAGTGGGCCGGCCGCGCCTGAGCCGGTGCTGCAGCAACCGGTGTTGTCGTCGACGGGCTCGCAGGTCCCCGGATCCTGGGCGGTGGGATAGATGCCGCAGATGCCCGCGATGTCGTCGGGTTCGAGCGTCTCTTTCTTGTTCTCGCCGCAGTCCTGGAAGTTGAACATCGTCGCGTCCTGCTGCGTCTTGGTCGCGTTTCCGCACGACGGGACAGCGTTGCCTTTGTCGTCGACGCGCGGCGGGTCGCCGGTGGCGAGGCACGTGTGCTCGAGGCCGAGCAAGTGGCCGAGCTCGTGGGTGAGCGTGTTCTGGAGCTCGGAGAGACACGACGCGGTGCCGAGCGTCACGCCGTTGACCGAGATCGCGAAGTTCTTGCCGTTGAGCTCGATATCGGCGTCGACGATCGCACCATCGCGCGAGCTGCCCGCATCGTCGACGTACGTCGCGGTCGTGATGCCCGCTGCGGAGTCAGGATGGCAGCGCGCAGGATCGTCTTGCGTTGCGGGCCGGCACCACGACGTGTCGCGGAACTTGATGAGGTTCACCCGGTCGCGACCATCGACCTCGGCGGCTTTGCGGCCGGCGTTGATGATCTGCATGTACGAGCACGACGCGACGCCGTTGTTCCAGGTCGCGATCGCCTGATCGATCACCGGAAATTCGCCGTCACCGGCGATCTCCTTCGTGCCCGCCGAGTCGAGCGTCACGAACACGCAACCCGATTCCCAGAACAAGTAGTGGCCGGCCTTCGTCGGGCCGGTGCGCACGTAGTTTGACGGGTAGGCGTCGACCTTCACGCCCTCGACCGCGTTGTGCATGCGCTGGGACAGGTCCATGCTCGGGCGCACCGCGACCGTGACCCGCATTCCGACGGCGAGCGGCTCGTCGCCCGGAAACTGCCGCATCGTCAGGCCGTCGACCGTGCCGCCGAGCTGGTTGACGACGACGTCGCCGCTAGCCGTGTGGACGGTCGCCTCGGTGACGATCTGCGCGCCGTCCGCCGTCCAGTGGCTCCGAACGTCGCTGACGTCGCCGGAAACCGTCATTGGCGCTGCAGTTGCGCTGCCCGTCAGAGCCACAACCAGCACGAAGCTACGCATCTAGATGAGGCTATCACGGCATGTTACACACGCCCCACTATGAGGCCGGTACGTGTGCGAATTGCACCATCGCCGACCGGCGATCCGCACGTCGGTACTGCGTACATCGCATTGTTCAACTACGTGTTTGCGAAGCAGCAGGGCGGCAAGTTCGTCCTGCGCATCGAGGACACGGACCAGACCCGCGCTCGCGCTGACTCCGAGCAGATGATCTTCGACGCGCTTCGCTGGGTCGGGCTCAGCTGGGACGAAGGTCCGGATGTCGGCGGGCCATACGGTCCGTATCGCCAGAGTGAGCGCAGCGAGCTCTATCTGACGCACGTCGGGATGCTGCTCGAGAGCGGCGCCGCTTATCGCTGCTTCTGCACGGCCGAGCGCCTCGAGAAGGTGCGCGTCCAGCAGCAAGCCGAGAAGGCGACGCTCGGGTACGACCGGCACTGCCGCAATCTCGATCCGGACGAGGCACGCAACCGCGCGGCGCAGGGCGAAGCGCACGTGGTGCGGCTCAAGGTGCCGCTGTCGGGGCCGATCGAGTTCACGGACAAGTTGCGCGGCAAGGTCACGCGCGACGCCAAAGAGATCGACGATCAGGTGCTGCTCAAGTCAGACGGCCTGCCGACTTATCACCTCGCGAACGTCGTCGACGATCACCTGATGGAGATCACGCATGTGATCCGCGCCGAGGAGTGGATCAGCTCGACGCAGAAGCACGTGTTGCTCTACCGCGCGTTCGGCTGGGACGAGCCCGAGTTCATCCACATGCCGCTCTTGCGTAACAAGGACAAGAGCAAGATCAGCAAGCGCAAGAACCCGGTCTCGATCAACTACTACCGAGACATCGGCATCCTGCCGCACGCGCTGCTCAACTTCCTCGGCATGCTCGGCTGGTCGTTCGGCGGTGACCGCGAGAAGTTCACGCTGCAAGAGATGATCGACGTGTTCTCGTGGGACCGCATCTCGCTCGGCGGTCCGGTGTTCGATCTCGACAAGCTGACCTGGCTCAACGAGAAGTACATCCACGACCTGAACTACGAGCAGTTCGCCGACGCGGTGATCGACTGGCGGCTCAACAAGGACTTCCTCGTCAAGGTGCTGCCGCTCGTGCGCGAGCGCGTGAAGAAGCTCGCGGACATCGTTCCGGCGACCGAGTACTTCTTCTCGGGCGATCTCGACTACACGGCGGTGCTCCCCGAGCTGACGATTCCCGGCGTCGAAGCGAAGGTCGTCAGCAAGGGCGTGCTCGATTTCGTCGAGCGCTTCGAGGCGAAGGATGGCTTCGCGAAGGAAATGCTCGAGGAGGTCGCGCGCGCGTGGGCCGAAGCGCAGGGCTGGAAGTCCGGCCAGGC
>DASUFX010000198.1:0-3733 GCA_036274355.1 Kofleriaceae bacterium
GATCGAAGTCCCCGGCTCTGTCGAAGTCGGCGACGCGATCATGGGCGAAGGTCACATGCTGCAAGGCTCGGGCATCGGCGCGATGCAGATCGAAGTCGCGGAGAAGCCGAAGACGCTCGACGACGCAAAGTCCGACGCGGACATGTACTCGCCGAAGAATCTCAAGGACGAGAAGCTCGCCGATGGTTGGACGCTCACGTTCGACAACACCGGCAGCATGGGCAAGAACTTCTTCGTCGAAGTGCGCCGCGACATCAACGGCAAGACGTACAAGTGCTCGACGACGACCGGCGACGCAAAGCAAGCCGCGGGCGCGCTTGCCGCGTGCAAGACGCTGCGCCCTTAACCTAGCTACTCGCAGACGAGCGTGTCGTCTTGCACGAACGCTCGATACATCACGCACGACGCGAGCTCGACGAACGGAACTTGCCGGTTCCAGTAGTCGGTGCCACGGCGAGCGAGAATCGAGACCGCGTATGCTCGGCCGAACCGCGTCGTGACGATGCCGATCTCGTTCGCCGTGTTGTAGTAGCCGTCGTCGCTGCAGCAGCCGGGCGGCAACCAGCCACCTTTGTGCATGCCGAGGTCCTGCACCTCCGCGGGCAGCCGCGCGAGCAACCAGCCGCCGGTGCCGCTGTTCGGCGACAGCGTCAGCCACTCGAGCAGCTGCTCGCCGCGCTCGTCTGCGAGGATCTCCTTGCGATAGACGCGGCCGAGGAAGCGGACCGCATCGTCGCTCGTCATGTAGTTGTCGTCGCCAAGCGCGAGTGGCGAGTTCGTCGCGACGCGCGTCTTGTCGTAGTTCCAGTGCGTGAGCGCGCTGTCGTTCATGCCGGCGACGTTCCACATCCACGTGTTGACCGCGTTCGGTCCGATCAGATCGATCACGCTGCCGGATGCCGAATTGTCGCTGTTCGTGAAAATCGCATTCGCGTACGGCGCGACCGCGGCGAGACCCGCGCCATCGAGCGCCGCCGCCACCCACCACGCTTTCGCCGAGCTTGCCGACACGTGCTTGGTGTCGCCGCTGAGCACCGCGCGCTGGCCGGTCTGCAGATCCTCGAACGTGATCGACAGCTCGGTCCCCGGCGAGCGAGCCGGCAGCTCTGCCGCAAGCCAGGCGACGACCTCATCGACCGAAGCAGTGCTCGGTGGCAACACGCCGGCGACCGGCACTTCGTCCGTGCCGCTACCCGACTCGTCACCGGGCGGCGCCATTTCGGCGACACAGCCGACGAGCAGAACGGCGCAAGCTAGGCGAAGCACGGCGGCGGTCCATGCAATCGCGATGCTGCGTGCAGCCCGGCGAAATCACGTGTTCCCGTCGGCTGCACGCAGTCCGCGTGTGCAACCGACTGTGGGCACCAGACCTTTATGGCGCCGAGCGTTCGTGTGACGATTGTGTCTATGCCCGACTCCGGTGTGATCGTGCAGCTACCAGGGGAGGCGTTGCCGCGGCTCGCGACCGCCATCGCGGGACTCGTCCCGTCCAACGCCAGCCGTTTCATGGCCGCGCTCGAGCTCGGCTACCTAGCCGCCTCGGCCGACGGCCTCGATGCCCGCGAACGCGCCGCGCTCGCCACCACACTCGAAAAGGTGACCGGCATCGGCTTCGATCACGATGCGTTCTCGGCGCACTTCGCCGATCTCGACGACGCGGTCGCATCGCTCGGTCGTCGCGAACGGCTGGCGCGCACCGCCGCCGAGTTCGAAACTGACGACACCCGCGAAGATGCGATCCGGTTCGCAGCGCTTGTCGCGATGTGCGACGGCAAGCTCAACGCACAAGAGCTGGAGGTGCTCAACGAAGCGGGCACGCACTTCCGCTGGAGCGCAGACAAGATCCACGGCCTGGTGACCGACGCGGCCTCGCGCGTGCGAGGTGGCAAATGAGCTTCGTCAACCGCATGTCCAAAGAGGTCAACTGCAAGATCGTCTATTACGGCGCCGGTCTCTGCGGAAAGACCGCGAACCTCAACTACGTGTTCGCGGCGACGAAGCCGGAGTCGCGCGGCAAGATGATCTCGCTAGAGACCGAAACCGAGCGCACGCTGTTCTTCGACTTCCTGCCGCTCGATCTCGGCAAGATCGGCGAGTACAAGGTTCGCTTCCACCTCTACACCGTGCCCGGCCAGGTCTTCTACGACGCGAGCCGCAAGCTGATCTTGAAGGGCGCCGACGGTGTCGTGTTCGTCGCTGACTCGCAAGAGGCGCGTCTGGAAGCGAACATCGAGAGCCTCGAGAACCTCGAGCAGAACCTCGGTGCCTACAACGGCTCGCTGAAGCAGATGCCGCACGTCGTGCAATACAACAAGCGCGACATGCCGAGCGTGTCGTCGATCGAAGAGCTGCGCTCGACGCTCAATCTGCACAAGGCGCCCGAGTTCGAAGCCGTCGCGAAGACCGGCGCCGGCGTGTTCGACACGCTCAAAGGCCTCGCGAAGCTCGTGCTGAACCAGCTCGCGAAACAGGGCGTCTAGGAGAGCGCGGAGAGCGTCGCCTCGAGGCGTTCGAGAAAGACGCTGCTCTCGCCCGGGTGCGATGACGTCGACGAGAAGCGCTCGAGCTGAATGATCAGCGCGTCGGTCGCGGGATGGCGGCCGCGGAGTCGCTGCGCCGCTTGGTACGCGCGCTCCATCTCGTCGCGGGCGGTGCGCGGGCTGAGATCGATGAGCTGGCGTGCGGCGGCGACTGCATCGCGCATCTCGACGATCGTGCGTTGATCGTGGAGTACGAGCACCTCGCGTTGGTTCACCGACGACAGCGACTCGATGTATTTGACGAGGCCTTCGCTCGTCTGCTTGCCGGCAAGCAGCGACTGACCGGCGAGATCGCGCTCGAACTCGACCATCTGCCAGCGATCGGCGGCGCGCATCGCGCGACACACGACCGAACCGACGAACTGACGCATGATCGTGCGGATCTGCGTGAACGCGTGCTGGTGCTCGTCCGTCTGCGTCGATTGCAGTGTGTCGTTGAGCGGCGCGAGCTTCGTCGAGAGATCGGCGAGGCCGCGACGCACGAGCAGCGCACGGCCGAGCGTCGTGAGATAGCCGGGGACGACGCTCGTCGGGCTGACGTCGGGGAGAAACTCTTCGTAGACCGCAGCGACGAGCGCGTGCACGGCTTCGCTCGCTGTGCTCGTCATGTCGTCCAGGATGCCGAGCACCTGGTTCATCTCGCCGGATGACAGCGACAGCTCGCGGCGTTCGACGGCCTCGTTGTATTGCGAGCGCAGGCCGTATTCGATCGAACCGACCTTGTCGAGCACCGGCTTCCAGCGCTCGCCGTCGTCTTTGGGGTTCTCGAAGAAACCGGCCAGCGCGGAGCTGACGTCTTCGGCGCCGATCGCGAGCTGATCCTTCGCGGGCTCGGGTGCGGATTCACCGAAGTCGCCGAAGTCGAACGCGTCGGAGTCGTCGGTCTTCGGCGCCGGGATGCCGCCCGCGAGTGCCTGGCAGTAGTCGAGCAGCGTGAGCAGACCCTTGAACGTCTCCTCCCACAGCTTGCGGATGCGGTTGGAGGCCGCCTCCGGACCTTCCGGCGTCTTACGCGTTTCGAGGAACCGCTCGTAGAGGTTCTCATCGAGCTGGCGCAGATCCTCGAGCGCGCGCAGGGACCGCTCGACCAGATCACCTGCTTCCTGCTGGATCTTGGGCGTACCGATCGCTCGTTCGAGTCGTGGGTCCACCGCTAGCTGAGTGTCGCATGCCTACGGAAATCCGGCCACTTA
>DASUFX010000199.1:0-4404 GCA_036274355.1 Kofleriaceae bacterium
CCGGCAGCGACATTAGAGCCGCTCCGCGACGTAGCGCGCGAGGTCGAACAGCCGCTGCGAGTAGCCCATCTCGTTGTCGTACCAGCTCATCACCTTGACGGTGTCGCCGACCACGGTGGTCAGCGCGGCATCGACGGTCGAGCTGTGGCGATCGCCGTTGTAGTCGCACGACACGAGGGGCTCGTCGCTGACCGCGAGGATGCCCTTGAGCGGGCCGGCCGCGGCCTTGCGGAACGCTTCGTTGATCGTCTTGGCATCGGCCGACTTCTCGAGGCGCGCCGTGAGATCGACGAGCGAGACGTTCGGTGTCGGCACGCGAATCGCCATACCGTCGAGCTTGCCAGCCATTGCGGGGAGCACTTCCTTGAGTGCCTTCGCAGCGCCGGTTGTCGTCGGAATCATCGACAGCGCAGCGGCGCGCGCACGGCGCAGATCCTTGTGCGGCAGATCGAGGATCTGCTGGTCGTTCGTGTACGAGTGGATCGTCGTCATGATGCCGCTGACGATGCCGAACGACTCCTGCAGCACCTTGGCGACGGGCGCGAGGCAGTTCGTCGTGCACGACGCGTTCGAGATGATGTTGTGCTGGCCGGGCTTGTACATCTCGAGGTTGATGCCCATGCACAGCGTGACGTCAGGATCCTTCGCGGGGGCGCTGATGATGACCTTCTTCGCGCCGCCTTGAATGTGTTTGCCGGCGCCGGCCTTGTCGACGAACTTGCCCGTCGACTCGATCACGACGTCGACACCGAGGTCCTTCCACTTGATCGCGGTCGGATCCTTCTCGGCGCTGATCTTCACCGTGTCGCCATTGATGACGAGCGCGCCTTCTTTCGTCTCCACGGTGCCTGGAAAGCGACCGTGCACCGAGTCGTGGCGCAGCAAGTGACCGAGCGTGCCGACGTCCGTCAGGTCATTGATGAGAACGAGATCGAAGGCGTCCTTTGCCCCGGCGAGACAACGAACGAACCCGCGGCCGATGCGGCCGAACCCATTGATACCGACGCGAACCTTTGCCATGGCGCGCACCGTAGATCATGGATGCTCGCACTGCCAGGGACAGTGACCCGTTCGCGCGCAGGTCAGTGCAGCGAATGCGGTACGTCGAGAAACGCAACGCGAGCGCGGGCGCACGGCCGCACTACCGGATCACCAGCAGATCCGGCGCGGAGTGCACGACCATTCATGCGCGGATTGCGACCGACTACGCGAGCCAATTTTGGCTGCGGTGGCCGCGAGCGGCGCCGAGTCAGGTACCGAGCCGGTACCGTCTCAGGCGAGTTGATGCGACTTGTTGTGGTCGCGGGAGATCTTGTTGGTCACTTCGGAAATCAGCTCGGTGGCGAGGGCGACGATCTGCTTTTCGTCGAACCCCTGCGCCTCGAGATCGCGGTAGATCGACTTCGCGAGGATCTTTACCGCACGGGCTTTGGCTTCACGGTCATTCATAAGGAACAAGGGCGCGTTAGAGCACGGCGCGTGCCACGCGCACAGCGGTACAACTCCCTGTAAACTCAGGCAGTACATTTTACTGACGGACGATTCCAGTGCGTAATGCCGCACTTAGGTGCATATCGCGTTACGCACACGGTCCGACCATCGGATCCATTCGCGACGATCCGCCGCAATTCCACCGGCTTACTCGGGGCATCTGGTCGGTATGTCCCCGAACCAAATCTTTGTCCGGCATCTCGTGCTCACATTCACGGCCATCGCCGCGATCACGACGCTCGCGCTTTGGTTGGGCGCCGCCAGCAGGCGCGAGAACGCACGACCATCAGCCGTCGCGCGACCGGAGGAACGGCCACGCTCGCTGCTCGAGCTCGGCGCGCACCTCTACGAGAGCAAGGGCTGCGTCGCGTGCCACACGATCGATGGCTCGCCGCGCGTCGGTCCGTCGTTCAAGAGCAGCTGGGGCAGGGAGGTCACGCTCGGTGACGGCGTGACGCTGATCTTCGACGAGACGTACGTGCGCGAGTCGCTCACGTATCCGCAGGCAAAAGCGCGCCCCGGCTATCCGCCATCGATGCCGTCGTACGATGGCCTGCTCACGCCGCGCGAGGCCGACGCGCTGATCGCGTTCATGCGTTCGCTTGCCTCCCCGAGGTAGCGACGTGTCAACCGCGTGCGGCGTGCGAGTCATGCAACGTCGCGATGGTTCGTCGATCACCTCGGGTATGGCTCTAGCAATGCGCGGTGGTGTTCATCTACAGGAGCACCATCCATGAGTCTGGGCCGCCGCATCGTGCAGCGCGCCGCGACGCGAGTCTTTCGCCGCGGCATTCGTGTCGTCGTTCGCAAGCAAGACGAGGAAACCCCGTCAGCCGCCGAAAGCACGGCGACCGACAACATGCCCGTCGAGGCCAGCGCGGCGCAATAATTCGTGCGACCTGCGGTCGCGGCGCGGCTCGTATCTAGTGAACCCGGTGCGGCGAAAAAGTATTCGTTGCAACGGGCGACCCTCGTACGTCAAATCCGCGCCTAGCTATGATTCGCCGCCACGTTCTCGCTGCCCTCGACGTAGGTATCACCGCGCATGATGAAGACGCCGCGCGTGTGGCGCTGCGGCGCATCGATCCGATCGCGCGCGGACTTGCGCGCCGCACGCTCGAGCGCAGCCTGATCGATGCCGCACTCGCGTGCGATGCGGAGCAGATCACCGCGCCGCCGGCCGATCACGTGATGCGACTGGCGGCCCTCGGCCTCGCGAAGAAGCCGGCTGACGTTCGCGATGTCGCGGGAACCGCGGCCGCGTATGCGCAGCTGCCGGCGCGGAAGCTGTCGCGCGTGCCGCTCCTGACGATCGCGAGCGTGGTTTTCCTCGCGGCGTTCGTCGGCTTCGGGGCGCTCTACGTCCAGCACGCGCTCGAAAAGCCGAGCCGCACGTACGCGAAGAAGCTGCCGCCGCCGAGCGCCGACGCATACGCGAAGGGTGGGGTGCCGCTGACCGATCCGGCGGTCGACAAGCTGCTCACCGAGGAGCTGACGAAGCTCGTCGTCGAAGGCGGCAAGGCCAAGAACCACGAGATGAACAGTCTCGCGAGCGTGCTCGATGGCCTCTACGCACCCGATCCGTTCTTGAAGCGCGGCGTCGCCCTGACCAAGGCGTGGGGACACATGCTCGACGTGTTCAATCAGTCGACGCAGGTCGAGGTGACCGAGCACGCGAACAACGAGCTCGCCGAGTCGGTGCGCGATTTCACCGCACAGCTGCATGCGGCCGGGCTCGGGTACGTGCTCGAAGGTCGCTTCAAGAACGGCTATCCATACATCCAGGCCTATCGCGTCGTCGAGATCGTATTCGTGACGACCGCGGGCACGCCGCGTCGCGTGCTCTCGATCCGCCGCCTCGACAAGCTGAGCTCCGCGTACGCGGTGCTCGGCATGCACGAAGAGGATCTCGATCCGGTGCTTCATCTCGAGCGCATCGACGAGAACGTCGCGACCGACGTGCTGCCAGTGCTCGCCGACGGCGCGTCGTATCCGCTCGCGGATCGCGAGTGGATGCTCACCGAGCCGGGGAAATCGCTCGCCGCGAAGGTCGGCGACACCGTGCGCCGCGAGTACAAGGCGGCGCTCGGCAATGATGCTGGTACCGTCGACGAGATCGCAAAGCTGCTCACGAAACGCAACGACATCGTCGACGAATGGCGTGACCACCTGCTCCGCAAGCACATCTACTTCGTGCGCACCGAGAATCTGTTCCTGCCGCCGAACCTGCTCGAGCAGCTCGAAGACGTCACGCCGAACTATCAGCGCCGCCGCGTGCGCGAGATCGAGGAGCGACTCGCCGAGATCGAAGCGCCGCGCATTCACGCGCGCATTCACGAGATGGTCGCCGCAACGGTGCGTCGTCACGAAGCGCAGCACGGCTTCGACTACGACCGTGACACCGAGCTGCGCTACCCGAGCCAGCTGCAAGATTTCCTCGGCTCGCCGCACGACAGCAGCGGCAATCCGGTTCCGGTCGTGCGCAGCGCGCGGGCCGAGCTATCGGCGTACCTGTCGCAGGTCGCGAACGATCCAGTGACGCCGCAAGCGGCGGTGTGGCATCTCGGCGCGCAGGTGTTCAACCGCGATCGCCGCGGCACCGGCGAGTACTACGCCGGCATCGTGCTGATCGAAGGCCTCGCGCGGCACCTCGGTGCGCAGCCCGACGGCTCGCGCTACGTGTCGCGTGAAGCGCTTGCGCCACTCGCGATCGCCATCGCGAATGCACCCGCCGACAAGCTGCGCGCCGCCGCGCAGGCGCTGTGTACCGACCTCTACGGCGAGCCGGTGACGCCGATCGTCGACGCGCCGCCGCGCAATGTGCTAGCTCAAGCACAGTGATACCGACGCTGGTCGCCGTCGTCGCGTGCCTCGTACTCGCCGTGCTCAGCGAGCTCGCGCGGCGTGGCGCAG
>DASUFX010000200.1:0-3330 GCA_036274355.1 Kofleriaceae bacterium
GCATACGACAGTCGCGAGATCAGCGCGTAGTCCGACGGATCGATGGCGCTCATGTCGGGCGCCGGCAGCTCGCGCTGGGTCAGCGAGAACGTCACTCCGACATCGACATGGTCGCCGACCTTCATCGAGACCTGCGGTGACACCGTCAGACTGTGCCGCCGCATCGGGTGCAGCAGCTGTGCTTCGAGATCCATCGACAGGCCCAACGTGATCTTGTCGAATCGCACCGAGCCAAACGCGGTGACGCCGTGTACCGGGTACGTCGCGAACGTCTCACCGAGCTCGTTGCGCACGCGGTAGCGCTCCGTCTTCCAACCGAGGCTGTAGAACACACCGAGTCGATTACCCCGCGGATCGTTGCTCGCAAACCGGTCCCACTCGATCGCCGCGCGCGTGCGGTTCGAGTAGGCGTACTGCCCCTTGGGGTCGTTGAAGTCCGTGTAGCTGCCGATGCCGGTCGACCAATGCTCGTCGAGCAGCTCGATGTACTCGGCGCCCGCGTGGATCGCCCACGTGTTCGTGTCGAGCGAAACGACGGTACCGTCGTCGAGCGTCAGCGGCGGCTGGCGGTTTATGCCCGCGTCGGAAAACACGCCGGCAAGTGCGCGCCGCTTTGGCATGATCCAGCGGCCGATCAAGTTCAAGTTTCCGGATGCCGATCGATAGCGCTCGGTGTAGCTGCCGTTGCCCTTGAGCTCCACGACGAGCGACCAAGGTGAACCGTCGGTGACGTCAGCCTCGCCACCGCCCGCCGGTGCGTTCAGCGACACGGTGACAGCCTCGGGATGCCGCGCGCCGACGTACAACGTGAGACCGCGCAAGAATGCCGGCAACAGCTGGGCGCGTTGCTCGTCATCATTCGCACGCGAGTCGAGATCGACGTCGATCTCGATGACCTCCGGCGCACCCGGCATCCGACTGACGAACCGCAGATGCATGCGGTCGATCAGCGCAACCTCCGTTGCCGTCGCGTACACCACGACATCGGCGCCTGCGCGCGGCGAATTCAGGAGGACCTTGTTCGCGTCGATGAAGCCGAGCAAGAACGCGGGGCACGCCTTGGTGCGGCCGGGTTGTTCGCACTCGATGGCGACGCGGATCGGCGAGTCGGCGTGCGCCCGCGCGAGCCCAAACAACAGGCAAGCGACGAAACAAATCAATCGCACGGACGCGAGAGTACATCGGTCGTGTCGCGCCGCGAGGTCGACGTGTGGATTATCGGCCGCAGCACGGTTACCGTGTGATCCATGCGACTCGCGGCCCTCGTTTTGGTCGGCGCGTGCGGCGGGGCCAGTGGCACCGCTTCCGTCACCGCCACGACCAGCGCGGCGGTCAGCGACGCAGTCACCACGAATCTCACCGAGGGCGACCTCGGCCCTTCGCCCGACGAAGTGCAGGATCATCTCCATCAGGTCGCGGTGTACTCCGCCGATTTTGACAGGCTCTATGTCGAGGTCACGAGCGACGGCGAGCACGCAAACGTACTGCGCCAGAGCGCGACGACCGGTCTCACCGCCGTGCCGTACATTGTCTCGGTCGATGACGGCGGCGAGCTCGAGCTCCGTGTCGAGGTCGCGAAACTCACGCCGGCGAGCGACGGCACGGCCTGCGGCATCAAGATCTTCGTGATGCGGCTGCCACAGCACGACCTGCTCGCGATCGCCGACGGCTCCGGACGTGCCACCGGCAAGAATGCGACCGATACGTGTCTTTCAGCGACCGGGACAGCCGTCGTGCGACAGAAGCTACCGCCGTTTCTCGAGCGCCAACTCGACGCGAAGTGATCGAACCGAACGGACGGTGCTTAGCCACTCGCCGGCTTGCCGCTGTTGACCGCCAATTGAGCGGCGAAGGCTCGCTGGTACGCGGGCCGCGCTTCGCCACGTGCGACATACGCGGCGAGGTTCGGATACTCGTCGAGAATTCTCGACCGTCTCGCCCTGAGCAGCACCGACACCATCAGCAAGTCGCCCGCGCTGAACGCACCGTCGAGCCAGTCGGCCTTGCCAAGGCGCGCCGAGAGTTGGTTGAACCGATTGCGCACGCGGTCCTTGACCAACGGCAGGCGCTGCTCGTGCCACGGCTTGTCGGCCTCGAGGAGGACGGCATTTGCGAGCTCGAGGATCGGTGGCTCGATCGTGCTGAGCGCGGCAAACATCCATGTGATCGCGCGCGCCCGCGCATTGGCATCCGCCGGCAGCAAGCCGGGATACCGCTCGGCGATGTGAAACACGATCGACCCGGTCTCGAATAGCGCGAGATCGCCTTCCTCGTAGGTCGGAATCGCGCCAAACGGATGAAGCGCCAGATGCGCGGGTTGTTTCATTGCCTGAAAGGAAACCAGGCGAACCTCGTAGGGTTGGCCCACTTCTTCGAGAGCCCAGCGAACGCGCGTATCGCGCGCGAGTCCCTTGCCGCCATCGGGTGAGCGTTCAAACGCGGTAATGGTGATCGTCATCGAGAGCTCCTTGTTGGCTACGGCGCCGCGCGAATCGCGTCGAGCGCCGGGTCGCGGCCGGCGAACCAGTCGGCCGAGGTCACCTTCACGGGAAGGTCGGGCTGTACCGCGTCGCCGGCGAAATCGGCATACGCGAAGAACTTGGTCGCGTACTGCACCGATAGGTGCGAGTGCGGAAGCTCGAAGGTCTTCACTTCGCCGAAATGCGATGGACTCCCTGCAGTCGGGCCGCCGACGAGCGTTGCGTGGAGACGGCGCTTCAGCTCCATCGCGTTCAGCACTGCCGACGAGAACGTGTTCATGCCGATGATCACGAACACGTGGCGGGCGAGGTTCGGGCGCTTCGCGAGGCCATCGAGAAGTGGATTGATGATGTTGGAGTTGCCGCCGCCGTTCTTGCGCAAATCGATCACGAAGCGATCGACGGGGTGTTGTTCCGCGAACGCCAGCGTCGAATCGACGAAGCCCGCGAACGAGCCGACGCGCGGGTCCTCCGCACACGCGTTGTAACCGAAGTACAGCAAGCGGTCGGCATCGATGTACTTGTTCCAGTAGTTCGTGCTCGGACCAGAGAACTGCAACGGCAGCGGCGTTGGTGGTGCGATCTTCGGCGCGTGGTCGCCACTACGAAGCTCGAGATCATGCTCGCGGCCGTCGACGGCCATCAGCTTGAACGTCGCGTGATCGGCAGCCGCGAGATCGACGCCGGCGAGCGCACCGGCATCGGCGAGCGCAAACGGAAGCTCGTTGTGGAGACCCGCATCGTTGTCGCGCGAGATGAGCGGCGTGAGCGTCGCGATCACTTCGTCGATCGTGTGGCTGCCAATGCCGACGAGCTTGCTGCCAACTTCGGCCGCGTGCTCGGGCGCGGC
>DASUFX010000201.1:0-6809 GCA_036274355.1 Kofleriaceae bacterium
GATCCGGGCTACGCGGTCGACCGCGCGGTGCTCGGCGCCGCGATCGACGTGTTCCCGCCGGCGCCGGCGAAGCTCGGTCCTGCGGGTGCGTTTCGCGGCGAGGACACGCCACTCACCGACGCTGGCGTCGTGCTCGTGCGGTTGCCGGTGCGCACGCCATATTCGATCGTGCTCGAGGAACAGAAGTATCTCGCCGGCGCCAAGGGCGTCCGCGCTGCGACGCTACGCCGGCTATCGCCGAACGGCTGGGTGATCGGTGTCGCGACGAACGAATCGATCGAACAGGTCGCACGCATTGCGAAGAAGGCGCCGATGACCGACACGATGACGACGGTGAAGGTCGTCGGTGACATCGTCGAGCTCTCGCTCGCAGGAGCGCCATGACTCGCGTGCTCGTGGTCGTGTCGCTCGTCACCGCGCTCGCTGCGTGCGGCGGGCGGCAGAAGCCGCACCAGGTCGACGCGGACGACGCGATCGTCGTGATCAGGAGCAACGTCACCGACGCGAACGTCTTCGTGGATGGCCGGTACTACGGTTCGGTGCGCATGCTGCGCGGTGGGCTCGCGTTCGAAGCCGGCAAGCATCGCCTAGAGCTACGCCACGACGAGTACTTCTCGCGCTATGTCGAGCTCGACCTCAAGCGCGCCGAGCACAAGCAGCTCGATCTCGAGCTGGCGCCGGTACTGCCGTAGCTACCAGACCAGCGGCACGAGCCGGTACTTCACCTTCGTGCGGTATTCGGCGTACCCGCGTAGCTCGGTCGCGAGCAGGTTCTCCTCGTCGAGCAGGCGCCATACGATCACGCCGATGAGGACGAGGACCGCGGGCACGGCCCACCACGAGCCGAGCGCGAGCGGTACGCCGACCATCATGATCAACGCGCCCGCGTACATCGGGTGGCGAACGATCGCGTACGGCCCGGTGGTCACGACCTGTTGTTCGCGCGCGACTTCGATCGTTGCCGACGTGAATGTATTCGCGCGGAACACGCGGAACACGATGTAGAGGCCGACGGCCGCCACGACGTTGCCGGCGACTGCGAGCGGTGTCGCTATGTGCGACCAGCCCGCGCGGTGATCGAGGCCGGCCAGCACGAACGTGGCGAGAAACGCGAGCGAGGCGAGGCTCTGGATCACCTTCTGACTCGTCTTCTGCTCGGCGGCTGGCCCGGCATGGACGCGGCGCTCGAGCAACGCCGGATCGTGGACCGCGAGGTCGATCGTGATCAGGACGGCAGCACCGCCGAAGACGGTGAGGAACACCCACGCCTGCCAGTACCCGATCGTGCCGGCGGCCCCGAACAGCACGAGCCCGACGACGGCGAGCAGAAACGCGAGCCCGGCAAACGCGCGTAGCGTCAGGCGCTTCATGAACAGAACTCTACCCCGTGCTGAAAACGCGGCACTGTGTACACTTCGGGCATGCACGCACGTGCGCTGCTCAAGGATGGTTTCCGCGTCGGTCAGGCGGTCGTGCGCGTGCTCGGCGATTCGACGAAGACGCACGAGATCCATCGCGTCGAAGAGATCACGAGCCAGGGCCGCATGCGCGCGCTGATGCGCGAGCTCGCGCAGACGCCGGAAGGCCGGCGTCTCATGGACGAACGCCCCGAGCTGTCGAGCGAGCACATCGACTACGATCGGCTGCGCGCGCTGCCAGCGACGACGTTCGGCGGCGCATACGCGCGTCACCTCGACAACAACGGCATCACGGCTGACTACCAGGCGGCGGCGACGCGCCACGTCGACGATCCGGATATCGCGTATCTGGTCCGGCGCTACCGACAGACTCACGACGTCTGGCACGCGCTCTTGAACCTCGGCATCGCCGGCCACGAAGAAGTGCTGGTCCACTCGTTCGCGTACGGTCAGCTCCACTTGCCGGTGTCCGCGCTCGTGATCCTGTTCGGCGGGATCAAGCACATCGTGCTCGAGCGCCGGTGGGGCGCACTCCGCCACTCGATGTACGAGGCCTACCGCGCCGGCCGCGCGGCAGCGCCACTGATGGCGGTGTACTGGGAAGATCTGTGGGAAGCGCCGCTCGAGACCGTGCGCGTTGCCTACAATGTCGAGCCGCTGGAACGCCGCTGGCTCGACTAAGCTGCGTGGATGGAACCGCGCATAGAGACAGAACAGGCGCTGCGCACTGTTCTCGATCACATCACGTTCGCGCCGTCGTGCGTCGACATGGGCTGGGCCTGGCAGATCGAAGAGCTGCGGCTCGCCGACGGTAAGCTGCGGGGCTGGCTCGTCAATACGACGTTCCGGCGCCCCGACACGCACACCGGGGAGATCGGGATCGGCAGCGGCCGGCAGGAGCTCGTCGGGTTTGGCGCCAGCGAGTCCGCCGTCGTGAAGACCGCCTGGCTCCTCGCCGAGCTGATCGTTCGCCACGAGCTGATGGAGGCATTCCTCTACAAGGGCGTGCGGATCTTCAACCCGCACCACACCGTCGAGGAGCTGTCGCTGCCGAGCCGCATGAAATCGTGATACAGCGTTGGTGGGGTGACGACTTCGGGCTCGCCACAACCTTCGGGCTCGCCGCAGACAGCGCAGGTCATTACGCTGCTGCGCTGGGCGCTGATCATCATCTTCGTCGCGTTCTCGTGGATCGTTCTCAAGTACGTCGCGAGGGTGCTCGCGCCGGTCCTCGCCGCGCTCGGTATCGCGTATCTGCTCAACCCGGTCCTCGAGCGGCTTGTTCGCGCCGGCGTCTCGCGCGGCGTCGGTGCCGCGTTCCTCTTGATCTCGTTCCTCGGCCTCATCATCGGCGGCATCATCGCGGCGGTCCCGGCCATCGGAAATCAGATCAACGATTTCGCGCACGACCTGCCGCGCCTCATGACCAACCTCGATCTCTGGCTGAAGAGCCACTTCGGGATGGAGCTGCCGCACGACTGGAAGCAGTACCTCAACAAGGAAAACATCGAGCACACGCTCGGTGCCGGCGCCGTGCAGCAGATCGCGACCGCAGCGCTCGGTGGCGCGTTCGCGCTCCTCGGCGTCATGGCGGAGTTCCTGCTCGTGCCGGTGTTCGCGTTCTACTTCCTCGTCGACTTTCCAAATCTGCTCCGCCGCATCGACCACATGATCCCGCCGCGCAGGCGCAGCAAGGTCCGCGAGATCCTGCGCGAGATCGATCGCGTGATCGCCGGCTGGGTACGCGGGCAGGGCATCGTCACGTCGATCCTCGCGGTCCTCTACGCGATCGGCTTCTCGATCGTCGGCATGAAGCTGGCCGTGCCGATCGGTCTGCTTGTCGGCGCGCTCACCGTGATCCCGTTCGTCGGCACGTTCGTCGGCGCCGGCATCGCCGCGACCGTCCTCGTCGCCGATGGTGCGAGCATCCAGACGCTCGGCGAGGTCGGCGGCATCTTCCTCGTGCTCCACCTGCTCGAGGCGGGCTTCCTCACGCCGAAGATCGTCGGTCACCGCGTCGGCCTCTCGGAGACTGGCGCGTTGTTCGCCGTCGTTGCCGGCGGCAAGCTGCTCGGCTTCGTCGGTGTCGTGCTCGCCGTGCCGATCGCCGCGACATGCGCGGTGCTCGTGCGCTACGCCGTCCGCTACTACGAGCACACCGAGTTCTTCGGCCGCGAGTCCGACGCCGACATCGTGATCACACCGGCGATGGCGATGATCATGCCCGGCGTACGCATCGACACCACGCGGTTCACGTCGGAAGCGGTTGAAGACTGGGCGATCGAGCCCGAGCTTGGCGAAGCGGGAATGTCGGTGCGCGAGATGAAGCCGGAGGCCGAACCTGCACCCGCACCCGAACCGGCGGCGGTTCTTCCCGAAGCGCCACCGGCTGCAGCGCCACCGAAGAAGGAAGAGCCATGAGTGACCTCCTCGTCGTCGATCGTGGCCCGGTTCGCACCATCACGCTCGATCGTCCCGACTCGAAGAACGGCCTGACGTACGAGATCGCGATGCAGATAACCGCCGCGATCACCGGCGGCACCGCTGCGAACGTGATCGTGCTCGCCGGCGCGAACGGTGCCTTCTGCTCCGGCCTCGATCTCAAGGACGCGATGCAGCGCGGCCTGAAGTCCGGCGCCGAGCTGCGCCAGTCAATGAGCGAATCGTTTCACGCCGTGATTCGCGCGCTGCGCGACAGCGGTGTGCCGACGATCGCGGCGGTCGATGGCGTGGCGGTCGGTTTCGGTTGTGACCTCGCGCTCGCGTGCGACATTCGCATCTGCAGCGATCGCGCGTCGTTCGGCGAGCTGTTCATCAAGCGCGGCCTGATGCCCGACGGCGGCAGCACGTTTCTGTTGCCGCGCATCGTCGGTCTCGGCCGCGCGCTCGAGCTGTTCTACACCGGCGATTCCGTCGACGCGCAGGAGGCGCTGCGCATCGGTCTCGCGAACAAGGTGTATCCAGCGGCCGAGCTGATGGATCGCGTCGCCGAGCTCGCCGATCGCTTCGCCGCGGGCCCGCCGCTCGCCTACGAGGCGCTCAAGGAGGCGGTCTACGCAAACCTCGACGAGTCTTCGCTGTCACGCGCGCTCGATCGCGAGGCCGACGGTCAGGTGAAGTTGCTCGCGAGCAAGGACTTCATCGAAGGCGTCACGGCGTTCCTGCAGAAGCGGGCGCCGAAGTTCCAAGGTCACTGACTCCCGCGCTCGCGATCGCTCTCCGATTGAGCTCGCGCGACGCGGAGTTATCGACAAGTCGAAAAAATGATCTCGACAACCGACTCGCGATCCTTATAGTGCATCTCCATCAAATGCCCTCGACGGTGAAACAACTCAACCCATCCCACTAACGGGTGGCTACGTCTTCCGTCGAAGGCCGCCTCCCAAGGCGGCATCTTTTTTTCGGTCGTTTCGGTTTTTACAGCTTCGGATCCCGCCGCGCGGTCCCTACACGCTTCCATGAAAATGGATTCCAAGAGGAAACCTCGTTGGACCACGCACTCGGATCTGTCGCTGAATGTTTTCGCTCGGACGCCCCGCCGTAGAAGCCCTACACGCACCACACCTCGGTTCGATTCCAGGTGACCCCACCACACGGCGACTCACGTCGCCTTATGGGGTCAAGCCGTTGGACGGCACTTCTCCTTACAAGAGAAATCTTGGCGGTTTCCACACTCGGGCGTACGAGCAATTTTTCGCCGCGATATCCGCGGCACCTGTTTTCAGCGTGTCCAGCCGAGCAGAGCCCACACGCACTCTGGAATAGCTCATTCGGTAGAGCATCAGATTGTAGATCTGAGTGTGGCGGGTTCGAACCCCGCTTCCAAAACCCTCGCGCTCCGTTCACTCGGACACGCTGAATCTTTTTCGCGCGGCCGTTCGCACGCCACCGCGCCGTTGTTTTTCGCGCCCAGCCGAACAAGCCCTACACGCAAGGGTTATGCAGGTTCGAATCCTGCTAAGGGCTCACGCCCTTATCGCCTAATGGCAAGGCACTCCGCTCTTAACGGAAATTGCGGCTTGTTCACTCGGGCGCGTTTTTCTTTTCGGTAACCTTGGAGTCCTTACGATGACGGCACGCACGCTACTTCCCGAGTCGCAGATCGGTCCGGCAGAGCGCCTGCTCGATGTCGTGCTCGGTTCGAGCGCACACCTCTGGCACAACCGCCCGGGCATGGACGTCAACGGCACGTGGGTGCCGGCGAAGAACAAGACGTCGAAGGCGCGCGGCAAGAAGGTCGCGCCGGGTCTGTTCGTGCCGGCGGCTGTGGCGCTGTACACGCGCCTGCTCGAGATCCACAAGCTCAACGCCGACCTGATGGCTCACCTCGCGAGCTACGCGCTCGTCGAGACGGACTGGCGTGACCTCAAGGTCGCGTGCGCCGCGCTGATGCTCGTGCAGACGCGCGCGGGTGCGCCGATCCACGACGACGACGGCTCGGTCGCGTTCTACGACGACGACCACCGCCGCATCGGCGAGGCCATGGTTCTTTGGTACCAGAAGAAGAGTGCGCGCATGCTCACGCCGAAGGCGGTGCTGCGTATCGCCGAGCTGCTGGAGACGCCGGAGATCGCTGCGCTGAACCGCGCTGCGGGCTTTGGCGATCCGGCCGCAAAGCGTGCTCCGCTCGGTCGCTGGTCGAAGGCCGCTGGCAAGTGGCTGTCGGTTCGCGAGACGAACAAGGCAATGCTCGAGGGCCTCGTGAAGGCTGGCTACAAGCAGACGATCAAGAACCTCGCGCGCAAGATCGGCTACAAGCCGGAGTCGCCGGAGTTCTTCGGTCTGCTCGGCTGGAAGCAGAAGCAGGCCGAGGACGGTCGTCGCGAGGTTGGTCTCGACAACACGAAGCTCGTGAAGAGCGAGCGCTTCGACGGTCTGGCCGAGGCAGAGATCTGCGAGACGATCGTGTCGCAGAAGCTGCGCTACAAGGATGCGGTCGGTCGCCTGCCGGCAGACATCGGTCTCACGCCGGCGATCATGGTCGCGCTGCTGCCGACGCTGTCGGATCGTGACCTGCGCCAGCTGACACCGACGCTCGAGGAGCTCGGCCTGCTCTCGGTCCCGGAGATCCGGGGTCGCTGGGAGAAGGCGATCGAGTCGGCGACGGATCAGCGTGGTCTCAACATCGCGAAGAACGTGCGCGATGCAGCACTCAAGGAGAAGCTCGCCGAGAGCGCCGACAACGCGGCCAAGAAGGCCGTCGCGGCGGCAACGGCGGAGGTCGATCTGCGGGTGATGTTCCTCGTCGACAAGTCGGGCTCCATGCAGGGCGCGATCGAGACGAGCAAGGACATCCTCGGCAAGATGCTGGCCGGTTTCCCACTCGAGAAGCTCCACGTCGCAGCGTTCGATACGATGGGCCAGGTCCTCAAGCCAAAGGCAGCGTCGAGC
>DASUFX010000202.1:0-2266 GCA_036274355.1 Kofleriaceae bacterium
GGCCGAACACTCCACCGAAGCGCTGGACGCAGGTCGTCGTGTACCGCGGGCTCGCGCCGCGCGCCGCGATCGCGAGCTTGCGCAAGGCGGACGGCAGTCCGCTCGACTACAACCCGATCGATTCGTACACGATGGACGTCATCAAGAACGACTACGCGTTCGCGATGACGTACTGGGTGCGCGGCGGCGAGCTCCTCAACATCGCGCTGATGTACTACGAGCCGAACGCCGCCGAGTTCGAGCGCGAAGACTGGGGCGACTGGTTCCCGATCGATCACGCCGAGATGCAGCGCTCGATGAGCCGCGCGTTCGGTGACGACAAGCGCAAGCACGACGTACTCGCGCTCGCGAGCGTCATGGAGAACCCAACGAAGTGGGGCCTATACGATCGCGACGCGTTCGAGCACTGGCAAGACGGGCGGGTGTGCCTGCTCGGGGACGCGGCGCACCCGATGCTCCCGACGATGGGCCAAGGCGCGTCGCAGTCGTTCGAGGACGGCGCCGCCCTCTCGAGCTGCTTCAAGCTGCACGGCACGGACGTCTACAGCGCCCTGCTGCACTACGAGCGCGTGCGCCATTACCGCGCGACGCGCTTTCAGGTCGCGTCGAAGTTTTTGTTCAAGCACCTCGAGCCGCCCGATTCACCGGAGCGGCGGATGCTGTTGAAGGCGCTGAACGAACGCGACTTTCCGATCTTCGATCACGAGCAGCGCGCCGGCGACGACGACTCGTGGATCTACGCGTTCGATGCGCGCAACGTCGGCGACAAGCTGCCACAGAAGAAGCTGGGCCCGTGGGACTTCCGCGCGCGCAGCGCGGCGCTCGACACTCGCAAGGAGATCGCGACGAATCTCTGGAAGCCGGCCGTGTCGTTGAAGGGCGATCGTAAAGTCACGCGCGCGGAGCTCGCGCGCCACGCGACGTTCGCGGACTGCTGGATCGTCATCCGCGGCAAGGTTTACGACTTCACGGAGTGGAAGGACCGCCATCCCGGGGGCCCGTTCGTCGCACGCATGTATGCGGGCAAAGACGCGACGGCGGAATTCGGCGACTTCCACAGTAAGCTTGCCGAGAAGCACATGGCGCACTTCTGCGTCGGCGACCTCGTGGACCAGTAGCGGCTCGCTAGAACTTCGGGATCCGGATACGGCTGATCATCAGCGAGCCGGACGCCGCGAACGCGAGCGTCAGCCAGTGCAGCCTGAAGCCGGCGACCTCGATCTCGCCGAGCCACAACTGATCGCCGATCGCTTGTTGCCAAGCGGCCAGCGCCAACATGCCGACGAGCACGATCGACGTCGGGATCGGCGTGCCCTCGAAATACGCGACCTTGCCCGATCCGCCGGACAACGCGTCCGCCGTGACGTTGTAGCGCGCGAGACGCGACACGCCGCATGCGACGAAGTACGCGAGGATCACACGGTCGTAGAACCCCTGCATGCCGCACGCGTACGCGAGCGCGGCCGGCGCAACACCGAACGAAATCACGTCGGCCAACGAGTCGAGCTCGCGGCCTAGGGCCGACGACGACTGTCGCCAGCGCGCGATGCGCCCGTCGAGCACGTCGAAGACGAGCGCGGCGAGCACCGCGGTGCACGCGAGGTACACATGCGTCACGGCGCGCGTCTCGAGATACGTCATGCTCGCAAGCACGGCGCCCATTCCGGAGACCGCGTTCGCAAGCGTGAACCAGTCCGCGAAGTGAAACTCGCGAATCATCGAGAAGCGCTTCTGCATGGACACACGCTACCACAGCGGCGGCAAAGCCCAACGTGCGCGGCACGCAATTTGCAGCCTTTCGACGCCGCGGCAGCGCGCCGCGCACGCTCGATCACTCACGACCAAGGACGATCGGAGACCCATCATGGCCAAGCAATTGGAAGGCAAACGTATTGCATTTCTTGCAACGGACGGCTTCGAGCAGAGCGAGCTCGAGCAACCGTGGAATGAGATCAAGAACGCCGGCGCGACCGTCGAGCTCTTGTCCGTGCACAAAGGCTCGATTCAAGGCATGCGCCACATGGACAAGGGCGATCTGTTCGAGGTCGACGGGCTCGTGGCCGAAGCCGACGCCGCCGATTACGACGGCCTCGTGTTACCCGGCGGCGTCGCGAATCCCGACACGCTGCGCACGAATTTGCCCGCCGTCGAGTTCGTGCGCGACTTCTTCGCCCAAGCCAAGCCGGTCGCCGCGATTTGCCACGGCCCGTGGACGCTCGTCGAGGCCGACGCGGTGCGCGGCCGCACGGTGACGTCGTGGCCGAGC
>DASUFX010000203.1:0-15611 GCA_036274355.1 Kofleriaceae bacterium
GGTGAACGTCGTCGCGGACGGCACGCTGGCGACCGTCCACATGCCGTTGTAGCCGGCCACGGCGACCTTCGCGACGACCACGCGATCGTTGACGGCGAGACCGTGTGGCGCGACCGTCGTGAACGTCGCGATCGAGCCCGACTTCGACGCGCCGTTCGGACTCGCCGCGATGTCGGCGCCGGGCATCGGCACGACGCGAACCGAGAACGGGTCCTCGGACGACGACACGGTTGGCGACGCGCTGACCAGCGTGATCACGTCGCCGGGATTGAGCGCCTGCACCGTGGCGATCGAGTACGACGTGCTGCGCGCGCGGACGGCGGTCACGCTGGCGTTCGGATAGACGTCCGCCTGGGCCATACCGCCGGCGTCGGTCATCCGCTCGGTCACCGTCGCGTCGGTATCGATGAACACGACGTACATGCCGGCAAGCGCACTGCCGTTCTTGTCGACGATGTGCACGGTCACGGTGCCGCGCACGTTCGGATCGGCATCGATCATCGCATCGGTGTCGCTGCCGCCGCCGTCGTCATCACCACCGCCATCGCGTCGTGTCTGCGCGTCATCTCCACACGCCCCAAAGGCGACCAGCGCGGCGACGAGCGCGACGTACCTCACGCGGCGATCTTAGACGCTCTTTTTCATTCCATACATGAGCAACAGCACGAACACGACGAGTGGGATGAGGTAGGGCACGACGACCAGGCCGATCTCGAAATTCGACCAGCCCGCGATGTATTCGAACCAGGCGACCGAGCCAGCGATCAGAAATGCACCAAACGCCTCGGGCCAGTCGGTCTCGATCTTGAGCCCGACCCAGAACACGACGGCGCCGACGAGAAACACGACCGTGGCGAGCGCCCAACCGGGAAGGCCGAAGAAGCTCTTCGCGGCGCTGCTCGCCGCCGACGGGTTCTTCCAGACGACGTTGATGACGACCACGATCGCAATCAGGACGACCATCAAGATGAGGTAGGTCCACATCTTGGACTTCTGCCCACCCATGAATTGACGCTCTGGTTCGTCCGCCATAGCGCCCATCGTAACGCGCGCCGCGCGGGATTGCGCGGTAACGGCTATTTTCGTGCGCGCGCGCGATCCAGCAGCGGTTTGCGCGGCGCGGGCAGCCGGCTCGCCTTATCGAGCGGCTCGAGCGTCTCGACGACCCGCTTCCACTCGGAGGCGGCCGCCTTCGCGTCGCCCTTCGCGGCCGCAACCTCGGCGAGCCCGGTGTGGGCCTCGGCGACGTAACCGGGCCAGTGCGCGTTTTGCGGCGACTTGCTGACGGCGTCCTCGGCGACACCGAGCGCCTCGGTCAGTGCGGTACCACGAGTCTTCGCGTCGCCGCGGGCGCGTGCGAGCTCGGCCTGTGCGAGCAGTCCTTGCGTCAGCGTCTCTTTCCATTCGTTGTTGATCGTGTCGCCGGCCACGAGCATGCGCGCGCGGCCGATGCCGAGCGCGATCAGATCTTCGGCGCGCTTGCCATCGCGTGTGGCGAGCAGACGACCGAGCTCGACTTCGCTCGACGCCAGCTCGTTCTTGAAGCCACCCTGCGATGGCGCTTCGGCGACGAGCTGCTGGCGGGTTGCGAGCGCTTGTTCGTGTGCTTCGAGTGCGTGCGCGATGTCGCCTTCGAGCGTGAACGCCCGGGCGAGCTTCGAGTACGACCACGCGATCGATCGCCGGTACGCGACACTCTTGGCATCGCGATCGACGAGCTCCTGGCGCAATTCGAGCGCGTAGCGATACTGGGCGACGCCATCGCCGGTGCGGCCGAGATAGATCAGCGCGTCACCAGCGCGCGTGTTCGAGCGCGATAGCGCGATCTTGTAACGGGCGCTCTTGCCGTCGCGCGCGACGAGATCCTTGTGGACCTCGATCGACGCTTCGATCTGCGTGAGGCCGTCCTTGAACTCACCGCTATCGATCAGCGCGAAGCCCAGGTCGGAGAGCAGATTGCCCTTCTGGTACTGCCACTCGGTGTTGGTGGGATCGCGCTGGGTGAGCGCATTGCCGAGCGGGACCGCGCGGCGATACGCGTCGACTGCCGCCTTTTCGTCGCCGAGCTGGCGCTCGAGCTCGGCAAGCTCGCGCAGCACTTCGAGCACGCCTTCCTGATAGCGCACGTGGTCCGGCTGGCCTTCGAGCAGCGTCTCGCGCAGGCGCAGCGCGTGGTGATACTCGTCGACGGCGGATCCGGACTCGCCGCGATTCTGGAATACCGAGCCGAGCTTGAAGTGGCTCGTCGACAGCGCGAGTACTTCGTCGGAGACCTTGCCGTTACCCTGGCTCGCCGCCTTCTCGCGGTCGTTCTTGCCTGCCATGTACTGCTCGAACGCCTCGTCGATCTTTCCGTCGAGCCGCAGCAGGTCGCCGAGCCGGTCGTGGCAATCCGCGGTCTCCAGCATCAAGACCTTCGACGTCGGGTCCTCGGTCTTGATCTGCTCGAACGCAGCCTGCGCGTTCTTGAAGTGTGCGAGCGCTTCTTCGAGCTTGCCGCGCTCCTGGTGGATCACGCCGGCCTCGTAGTCGAGCTTCGCGATCAGCCGGCGCAGCTTGCGCGTGTTCTCGGTCTTGTCGGCACCGACGACCTCGAGCAAGCGATCGCGCGCGCCCTTCCAGGTCGCGAGCGCCTGATCCGGTTTGCCCGACTTGTGCTCGGCCTCGCCGATCAGCTGGATCGCCTCGGCCATGCGGATCTCGTCCTCGCGCGGCATACCGCCGGGCATGTGCGAGAGCGTCGCGTAGTAGCGCTTCACCTCGGTGCCGAGGCCGGCGAGCATGTCGAGACGGCCCGCAGCATCGAGCCGTTCTTTCATGTCCGAGAACATGTAGTCGATGAGGTTCTCGGCAGCTTGCTTGCGCGTGACCGCGATCTGCTTCTCGCGCTGCGCCTGATCGCGGGCGGCGACGATATTGCGCACCGCGATCGTGCCGCCAACGGAGATCGTCGTCAGCGCGATGGCAGCGATCGTGACCGCAGCGCGGTGCTTCTTGATGAAGCGCATCACGCGCTGGGCGGCGGTGTAGCGGTGCGCGTTGACGAGCTGACCGGTGAGGAAGCGGCGCAGCTCCTCGGCAAGCTGGCCGGCATCGGGATAGCGATCGAACGGGCTTGGCGCCATCGCATGCTCGACGATCGCGACGAGCTCGGCAGGCGCGCGGCGTTCGCGTTCGCGGAGCGGCACGATCTTGCCGAGCGCGGCGGCGGCGATGACGTCGGTCGCGGTGCGCGCGTTGTATGGCGGCACGCCGGCGAGGGTGTGATAGAGCATCGCGCCGAGCGAGAAGACGTCGGCACGTTGATCGACGGGCTCACCGCGCGCTTGCTCGGGCGCCATGTACGCGGGCGTGCCCATCACCGCGCCGGCGACGGTCAGTGTCGACGAGCCGGCGGGCTCCGACGTGCGCTTGGCGGTGCGCTGCTGGGTCTTCTGGTCCTCGTCGAGCACGGGCTTCGAATGCCGCACCTGTAGCGTGCGCTCGATCGTCTCGTGGTCGCTGTCGAGATCCTTCGCGAGTCCCCAGTCGATCACGACGGTTTCGCCGTAATCGCCGAGCAGCACGTTGCCCGGCTTGAGATCGCGGTGAATGATGCGGTGGCTGTGCGCGTACGCCATCGCGTCGCACGCGGCGGCGAGGCGCGGAATGATCGCAAGTCGATCCTCGAGCTTCGTTGCCTCGCTGATCACGCGATCGAGCGGCCGGCCCGACACGAGCTTCATCGCGAAGAACGGCTCGCCACTCGGCCAGCGGCCTGCTTCGTAGACCGGCACGATGCCGGGGTGTTGCAGGCGCGCCGTGATCAGCGCCTCGCGCTGAAAGCGCGTGACTTGATCGCTCGACGGATCGAGTAGCGACTTGAGAGCGACCGAGCGGCCGAGCCGGCGATCCTCGGCCGCGACGATCTTGCCCATCCCGCCGCGCGCGATTTCCTTGTCGATCTGATAGAGCGACGCCGAGACTTCGGGGAGCGGCGGCAGCGAACCCTCGATGGGCGCCGCGACGGTTGGATCGTTGCCGCTGTCGAGCGCGGACCGCTGCTGGCTCGACGGCGCAGCGACCGTCTGGTCGTGAGCGCCGCCGTCACTGGTCGGCGGTTTCGGCGCACCCTGCGTGCCATCCGGAAGCTTCGTCGGCGGCGTCGGTGCGTCGGAGCTGGGCGCGATGGTCGCGGCAAATGCCGCCGAGCTCTCCGCGTTAGGCGCGGGATCTCCATCCTCTGGGACCATCGATCGCCGATAGTACCGCCATGTCGTCGCTCCATGTCGTTCGTGTCGGGCAAGGACCGCGGATGCTGATGATCCACGGCAGCGCCGCCGACCACACGACGTGGTCGATTCAGCTCGCGTCGCCGCTCCGCGAGCGATTCACGATGATTGCGTACGATCGCCGGCTCACCGCGACCACCGTCGAGGGCCACGCGGCGGACGCGGCCGACGTTCTTGCAGGTGAGCGCGCGCGCCCCGCCCTCATTGTCGGCTCGAGCTTCGGCTCGGTCGTTGGCCTCGAGCTCATGCGTACACGACCCGAGCTGTGTGCAGGGGCTGTTCTGATCGAACCGCCGATGGCAGCGTCGGACGACACGACTGCAGCACCGGCGACATTCCTCGCCGAGTTCGATCGCATCGCTGCCGCACAGGGCGGCCCGGCCGCCGGCGAATTCTTCTTACGGACCGTGCTCGGCGACGAGGCGTTCGATCGGATCCCGCGCGCGTTCCAGGAACGCTCGAAACAAAAGTGGGCCGAGATTCGCGCCGACTCGGCGGCGCTCCTCGCGTATCGCCCGCGCTACCGCGAGCTGGCGGCGGTGACGATGCAAGTACTCCTCGTCGGCGGCGACCGCTCGGCGCCGTATTTTAGCGAAACGCTCGAGGCACTGGCGGCGGCGCTACCCCACGCCCGCATCGAAACCGTCAAGGGTGCCGGCCACATGCTCCATGCCGAGGCCCGGTCGACGTTCGCGGACCTGCTCGTCGCGTTCGCCGGCCAGCTCCAGATCGAGTAAGGTGCGCGCCCCATGGCTTCAGGCGGCGACATCTTCAAGCGCGCAACGGGCAGCGAACGCCCGCCTGCGGTCGTCGTCGCCGTGCAGCTGCCAGGCGTGACGGACGGCGAGCTCTCGTCGTCGATCGCCGAGCTCGAGCGCCTCGCAAAGACGCTCGGTCTCGATCCGATCGGCCGCGTCGTCCAGCGCCGCGCAAAACTCGCACCCGGCGTCGTCCTCGGCGAAGGCAAGCTCAAGGAGCTCGGCACGTGGACCGGCGGCAGCGGCGAGGTGCCCGTGTTCGAGAGTGTCTCCGCGCGGCGTAAGCGGGTCGAAGCCGAGGCGGATGCAGACGCAGACGAAGAGGGGACCAACGAACCCGACGAGGCGGACCCGGAAGACGCCGTAGCGGGTGAGGCTGCCAAGCCGACGCGCAAGGCCGAGGTCGTGATCGTCGATCACGATCTCACGCCGACCCAGCATCACAACCTCGAGCGCGCGACCGGCGTCGACGTTCTCGATCGCTCGAGCGTCATCATCGAGATCTTCCATCGCCACGCGAAGACCCGCGAAGCCCGCCTGCAGGTCGAGCTCGCGCGGTTGCGCTACCTGGCGCCGCGCCTGCGCGCCGCTTCGGGTGGTGGCGATCGCGTGCGCGGTGGCATCGGTGGCAAGGGCGCCGGCGAGAGCGCACTCGAGCTCGATCGCCGCCGCATTCGCGATCGGATCGCCGAGCTCAACCACGAGCTCTCGCAGTTCAAAGGCGGTGCACAGACCCGGCGCGAACGCCGCAGCGAGCTACCCACGGTCGCGCTCGTCGGGTACACGAACGCCGGGAAGTCGTCACTGATGCGAGCGCTGACCAGCACCGACGTTTATGTCGCGGACAAGCTGTTCGCGACGCTCGACACGACGGTGCGCCGGCTCGTCCCGCCGACCGATCCGCCGATCCTCGTCACTGATACGGTCGGCTTCATCAAGAAGCTGCCGCACGATCTCGTCGCGTCGTTCCGCTCGACGCTCGACGAGGCGGCCGACGCAGATCTGTTGTTGCACGTCGTCGACGCGAGCGATCCCGCGCACGCCGATCAGCTCGCCGTCACGCGCGAGGTGCTCGCCGACATCGGCGCGGACAGCGTCGACTCGTGGCTACTGCTCAACAAGATCGATCGCGTCGACGAGGCCACCCGTGCTGCGCTCGCGGATCACTATCCAAACTCGCTGCAGCTCTCGGCCAAGGCACCCGCAGATGTCGCGAAGCTGCGTGACAAGCTGATCGAGCATTTCGTCGGCGCGATGCAGGAAACGGAGCTCGACATTCCGTGGTCGCACCAGCGGCTCGTTCACATCGTGCACGAGCGCACGACGGTGCTCTCCGAAACGCACCACGACGACGGCACGAAGGTCCGCGTGCGCGCACCGCAGGGCGTGATCGACAACCTGCGTGACTCGCTCAAGTGACTCAGGGCGGCGCGTGGAACTCGTCGGCGCCGCGGTCGCAGTAGTTGACGGGCCGCGTTTCGCCTTCGTAGTCGTCGATGTACTTCGTACCCGTCATGCAATCGGCGACCGACTCGGGATCGTCGCGCAGGATCGTCGTCGGCGTCATCGGGCCGAGCTTGTAATTGGCGGCATCCGAGAACTTGATGTCGGCGACTTTGCCGACGTAGTTCGTCGTGCCGGTCGTGCACGTGCCGCCGAGCGGCTTGCCGGCGCCATTGTCAGCGAGAATATTGCGGGCGACCTGCATCGTGAGGCCGCTGGTCGGCGAGCAGTCGATGCCGCCGATGCGTCCGCCGCCGCCCTTGGACAGGTTGTTCGCGATCGTGTTGAACACGAAGCGCCCGTTCCCGTTCTGGATCGTCACGTTGCCCTTGTCGAGGGCCGCGTTGCCGCCGTGGTCGATGATGTTGTTGCGAACCTCGAGCTTGCCCGCGACGAGCAACATGCCACCCGCCACGTTGCGGGAAAATCGGCTGCGCTCGATCGTAATCGTGCAGCCGCTCGAGTTGATGCCGTAACCGGTGTTGTCGGTGACGTTCATCTGGCGCATCGACAAGATCGACGTGCCGGAGCACGCGACACCGTCGCCGGTCGCGCTCTTGACGGTGAGGCCGACGATCTCGACGTTCGTTGCGGTCACCGTGAGCCCGTCGCCAGTCCCTGTCGGATCGAAAATCGCGCTGTCAGCCAGGATCTGCATCGGCTGCGTGTTGTCGATCGTGATCGGCGGCTCGCTGTAGGGCGTCGCGCTCGGCAGTAGCTTGACGATGTGCTTCGTCGCGGTGACCGCGGCGACAGCCGTCGTGAACGTGCACGGTGCCGCTTGCGAGCACACGGTACCGGTGCCGGTTGGCGCCGCGTACAGCACGGCGGTCTCGTCGGCACACATGCCGTTCGGCAAGCACACGTTCGAGGCGCTGCAATGCGTGTCGAAGACGCAGCCATGGCAGAGGTGGTCGTCACCGCATTGCGGTGTGCCGCCGGCGCAGCCGCTGACGTCGATGCCGACGATGCACTGCACACACGTCTGCGAGCCGGTGTCGCAGACCGGGCCGTTCGGGTTGCCAGTGCACATCGCGCTCTGCGTGCACTCGCCCATCGGCGCATCGATCTGCACGAGGCCGGAGTTACGGCAGTCCGGATCATTCGGGTGCTCGTCGCAGAACACCGGATTGAGTTGCCTGCCACAGCCTGCGGCGAGCAACAACACGGCGATCACGGCTCCTACGAGTTGCCGGGCCATCCTCATCGGTAGGTTCGCGCGGAACGTCAGCATTCGAAAGCCCATTGTTCTCGCTCGCGCTGGCAGGTCAGAAGTGACCGACCCAACCGACATAGGCGCCACCAGGTGTGGCAGTTGCCACAGGACCGGTCCTCGAGGTGCCACCTGTCTGGACGAGCCAGATCGTGCCGCCGATCGCGGCTCCTGCGCCGACGGCTGCTAGCGCGATGCCGACAGGCGTCGAGTCTGGGTAGATGTACTTCTGGTCGCTACCGTCGAGGGAGCCGTAATAGAAGAAGATGCCGCCCGCCGCGAGCGTCGCGATCCCGGCGCCCATCACCAGGCTCGGCCACAGCCGAGAGCCGTGGCGCTCGCCCTTCTCCACGTAGACGACCGTGGTTTCACCCGCGAGCCGCTCGAGCATCTTGTCGGTGAGGCCATGCCACGCGTTGCCTTCGCACTTCTCGCACACGCGTCGCTCGCCGACCGCGTCCTTGCCTTTGTCGAACCAGTACACGTTGAACGTGACGTTCTTGCCGTTCAGCGCGATGCCGACATAGACGAGCGTCGGCGTCTTCGCGCGCGCGTCGAACACGCCACGCGCACACGCGAGATCGTCGAGCGTGAAGCAGTTCGCGAGCGTGTTGATCGCGTCGACCGACAGCGGACTGTCGATCACGTTGTGGCCGTGCTTGCGCAGCCACTTCTCGAAGTGCTTCACGACAGCCGGCTGGAGCGACGGCTCACCGATCGTGACCACGCCGACGTCACCCGCATGGGCGACGCGCACCGCACACGTCAGCGCGATCAGGGCCCCGAGCCAACGCATCCGAAATCAATCGTATCGCAACCGGCGCGAGCGTGCCTGATTGCTAGTGGAGCTCGTCGGCGCCGATGTCAGGCGCATTACCCTGCGGGCGCGCCTCTCCGTCGATGTCGGTCGACATCGTGCTGACGGGGTCCGCGTGATCGACAGCCGCGCTCGCGGGCTGGATATGGAAGTAGTCGCTGGCGAGCGGATCGAGGCCGTCGATGTTCTTGAACATCGGATCCCCGGCGATGTTCGAACCGGTGACAGTCGTGCCGGTATCGAATAGCGAATAGCCAAACGAGCAGTTTGCCGACACGGCGTTGCCGGACACGATCGTGTTCGCGGCCATCTGCGGCAGCGTGCAATTCACGCCACGCACCGCCGCGCTGCTGGAGCTCGAGAAGTTGTCCGCCACGGTGTTGAACTTGAACACCGTGGTCGTCGTCTGCGGCGTGAGTGTGATGCCGCCAGTCGTCGAGACGCCGTTGCCGTTCGCGACGAACAGCGAGTTCGTGATGCTGAACAACCCAGCGACGACCGCGCCGCCGCCGCTGTTTCCCGACACGACCGAGCGCGACAGCGTCAGCTTGCCGCCTTGGACGTTGAGCCCGTTCGCGGCGTTGTTGATCGCGTAGACGTGAGTGAGCGTGAGGTCGACGGGCTCGCCGGGCGCGACGTAGATCCCATGGCCGGTCGCGCCGGAGGCGTCGCGAATGATGAGGTCGCTGAGCGTCACAGTCGTGCCGTTGCCACGCGCCTCGAACACGGGGCCTTGGCTCGTCGTGCGGCGCAACGTGGAGCCGCCTTCGCCGAAAATCTGAACCGTGCCGGTTGTGACGACGACCGCCTCGTCGATGTTGCCGAGGATCTTGATCGTGGGTCGGCCGAGCGCGAGCGCGGCAGCGACCGTCTTGCACGGCGAGGTCTTCGTGCAGCCGTTGCCGTCCGTACCGTTCGGCGTCACGTACGCGACCTCTTGCGTCTCCGCGCATGCGCCGCTCGGCAGACACACCGTCGAATCGCATTGCGCGTGCAGCGTGCAGCCGGTGCAGACGTGCGCGGCCGTGCACACGGGCGTCGTGCCGCCGCACGAACCGGGTATGCCGTCGGTGCATGCAACGCAGACTTTCTCCATCGGCTCGCAGATCGGCTTCGCGCCGTTCGTGCATTCGGCAGACGTCGAGCAACCCTGGGGCGCGTTGATGTCGGCGTCGATCAGGCAGTTGTCGTCGGGATTGCCGGGGCAGTAGTACGGGTTCGGCTTGCTGCACGCGGCGGCAAATAGCGTGATCAGGATCAGCGTACGCATCTCTAGAACCTCCCGACCCAACCGACGTAGCCGCCGTCATTCGAAACTGCCGCAACGGGCGCGGAGTGCTTGTCGTGATGCCACAGATAGATGCCAGCGCCGAGTGCTGCCGCCCCGACGAGCCCGAGCACCACACCGCCCGTCGCGGTGTCGCGGATGTTCTCGTGCTGCTTGCCGACCGGATCGATGTCCTCGTCGATCGCGATCATGATCCCGCCCGCAACCAATGCGGTGCCACCGGCGACCATGAGGCCGAGCGGTAGCCATTTCCGCATGCCGCCTTCGCGCGTCGATTCGACCTCGGGCGTTAGCGCAGCGCCTTCGAGCGGCGGCGGCGGTTCGTGCACGAGTGCGTGCATCAGCTCGTCGACCGTGGCGCGGAACCGGTCGTCGTTGCACTTCTCGCACACGCGACGCTCCGCAAGCGCATCGTGGTCCTTCTGGAACCAGTAGCCGGTGATCGCGATGTCACGCGTGCCGTCGCCGTTCGGCGTCATCTCGGCGCGCGTGAACACGACTGCCTTCGACTTCGAGCGCGTGTCGACGACGCCGCGCGCACAACCGAGATCCTCGAGCACGAAACAGTCGATCAACGTGCTGATCGCGTCGGGCTCGAGTGGGCCGGGAACAACGTCGCGGCCGTGGTCGTGGAGCCAGCGTTCGAGGTGCGCCGCGAGCTGCGGCTGCACGGTCGCTTCGCCGGTGACGACGACGCCGACGCGCTCCGCGTAGGCGGTGGTGGAGACAACACTCGCGAGCACGAGAATCGGCAGTCGCATGTCAGTTCCGCTCGATGGTTGCCGTCTTGTTCGCCTCGATGGTCACGGAAACCGTCTCGTCCTTGCCGACTTCGGCGTTGACGAGGCGGAGCTTGTGTTTGCCAACGGGGAGATTCATGTCGACGGGCGTGTCGTGAACTTTCTTGTTGTCGACGTACACGGTGACGACCGGGAACGCCTTCACGACGAGCCGTCCCACCCGTTTCTCGCCTGGTTTGGTGACGTTGGCATCTTTTTTGGGTGTCTCTGTGCCGGCATCCGCTGGCGCCACCGCGACGACTTCTGCGTCGGGGAGTGCAGCGTCGTTCACAACCGCGACGGGCGCCGTATCCGGCACTGCCGAATCGGATCCAGCGGTGGTCGCGATCGCGGTTCCGCTGCCTCCTGGTGGCGGCTCGACTGAACCCGGATTCTCGGTTTTTCGTGTCGCCAGGATGATGCCGAACGTCACCATGCCCGCGACGAGGATCGAGACCAGAATGACAGCGAGCCGCGCACCGCTCTTGCGAGGCGGCACGGTCGCCATCGGCTGCATGGTGCCGGTCGGCGTCGCGCGATAGCCGCCGATGCTCGCGGCGGGCGGGACGGTTGCTCCGCTCGGCGTGTGGCTCCCGCTGCCGCCTGCGATCGTTTGCTGCGCCGGACCGAGCGCTTGGTACGGCTGCTGCGATTGCATGTGGGGCGGTGTGCCGCCGCTGCGCGAGCGCGCGATGCTGTCGCGGACGGGCGCGTTGTGCGGAAACCGCTCCGCGAGCACGCGGATCAATTGCTCGCGCCCGTTCTTCGGCGCGTCATCGCACTCGAGGAGATCGTTGATCGCTTGCTCGGCGGTCGCGTAGCGCGCTGGCAAATCGCGCTCGAGCAATTTCATCGCGACCTTCTCGAGATCCTTCGGCACATCGGGCCGCACCGCGCGCGGGCGCGGAATCTGACCGAACAACACCGCGGCGAGCGTCGCGCGGGTGTCTTCGCCGACGAACAGGCGCCGGCCGGTGAGCATCTCCCACAGCATCACGCCGACCGCGAACAGGTCGCTGCGTCCGTCGAGCGATTGGCCGTTCGCCTGTTCCGGGCTCATGTACGCCGGCTTGCCCTTGATGAACACCGACGCGGTGGCCTCGCTCGCTTGCCGCGCTTTCGCGATGCCGAAGTCGCTGACCTTGACCGCGCCCTCCCACGACAGCAGCACGTTGTGCGGCGACACGTCGCGATGCACGAGGCCGCGCATGTTGTTGCCGAAGGGCAGGTCGTGCGCGTGGCCGAGACCGCGCAGCACGTCGCTGATCACGTAGATGATGACCGGAAACGGCAGCGGTCCACTCGCTGCGAGCGCGTCGAGGTCTCTGCCATCGACGAGCTCCATGACGAGGAACAGCCGACCGTCGGGATCGCGATCGAAGTCGAGCACCGACACGATGTTCGGGTGCTGCAGCTGCGAGCTGATCTGCGCCTCGGCGACGAACATCTGCGCGAACGCCGGGTTGTCGGAGAACCCGGGCAGCACGCGCTTGATCGCGACGCGCCGCGAGAAGCCTTCAGCGCCGAGCATCGAGCCGAGGAACACCTCGGCCATGCCACCGCCGCCTAGTCTGGTATCGAGGCGATATTTCCCGGACGTACCGAGCACGTGCGTCGGCAGTATAGATGATCAGCGCGCGCGAACGCATGCGGGCGATCGATCCCGCGCATGCGAAGTCCTCGTCGAGACCACCTGGCCCGAAGATCAGGCCGCGCTCGGAAGTCTCGTGGTCCGCAGCGAATTGCGGCAGCGTCGACCATCAGCGTGGAATCAGCGAGCTATGGCCGCGCTCTCGCATCTGCGTGCGCCAGACCTCGATCAGCTTCACGAACGCATTCGACAGCTCGGGATCGAACTGGGTGCCTGCACAGCGCTCGATCTCGCCGATTGCGATCTCGTGGCTCAGCGCCCGACGGTAGGCACGGTCCGACGTCATCGCGTCGTAGGCGTCGGCGATCGATACGATGCGACCGACGAGCGGAATGTTCTGGCCGATCAAGCCGCGCGGATAGCCGCCGCCGTCGTACCACTCGTGGTGGCACCAGCAGCCGTCGATCAGCCCGTGGAGACACGGCACCGGCTCGAGGATGCGCTTGCCCTTCTCCGGGTGCTGACGGAACACCTGGATCTCTTCCGGCGTCAGCTTGCCGGGCTTGTTCAGCATGTCGTAACGCACGCCGATCTTGCCGACGTCGTGCATGACGCCCGCCTGCACGATGCGGCGAATCTCGGCATCGGGCAGCGTGAGGCCGCGCGCGAGCACCTCGCTGTACACGGCGACACGCTCGGAGTGGCCGCGCGTGTACATGTCGCTCTCTTCGAGCGCTTGCGCGAAGCCGGCGACCGTCTGCTGGAACATCTCTTCGAGCGAGAGGTTCGCTTTGCGCAGATCTTCATTGCTGTGGACGAGCTCGCCGTAGAGCCGCGCATTCTCGAGCGCACTCGCTGCACGCGACGCGAGCACGGCGAGCATCTTGCGATGACCTTCGTCGAACTTCTTGCCCTGCGTGAACGAGAACACGTTGAGCACGCCGACCATGTCGCCGCGCACCTGCAGCGGCACCGCGACGAACGACGCGAGCTCAGCTGGCGCCGCTTGCTCGGTGAAGAAGCGCGAGGCCTTGCCGCCGTGCGCGAGGATCGGCACACCGCTCGTGAACTGCTCGGTGAGCACGCCGAATGCGGGTGACGGAAGGGAGCTCTGCGGATTTCCGTCCGCCGCGACCATCTTCACGCGCTCTTCGTAGTGACCGGTGCGCACGTCCCGCAGATGCAGCGTCGCGACGTCGGCCTTCACCTCGTCCAGCGCGGCGCGCAGCACCACGTCGAGGATGCGTTCGATGTCGTGGGTCAGCGCGATCGCTTCCGAGACCTTGTAGATCGTGAGCGCTTCGCGCAGTCGGATGTTCTCCGCCTGCAAGCGCTGGCGATAGAGCGCGCGCTCGACGACGTGGATGACCTCCTCGACCTTGAACGGCTTGAGAAGGTAGTCGTACGCCCCCTTCTTCATCGCCTCGATCGCGGTCTCGACCGTGCCGAAGCCGGTCATCAGCACGGTCAGCACACCGAGCCGTTCGGACTCGATTCGCTCGAGTAACTGAAGCCCCGACAGCCGAGGCATCTTGAGGTCCGTGATCAGTAGATCGTACGGATGCAGACGGAGCTCGGTCAGCGCCTTCTCACCGTCTTCGACGGTGTGGACCGAGAAGCCCTCGAGCGTGAGGAACTCGGCGAGGATT
This sequence comes from Kofleriaceae bacterium, assembly GCA_036274355.1. Lineage (GTDB taxonomy): Bacteria > Myxococcota_A > Polyangia > Haliangiales > Haliangiaceae > JABFXX01. Next base: position 13,870 of record DASUFX010000203.1, read on the forward strand.
TCGCGGATCACTCGCTCGTCATCGACGACAAGGATCCGCGCCGCTTCCGATGCTTCTGTTTGCACTCTACTGTTGCGGAGCGGGAGCAGTAGTCGGTGCCGGAGCCGGAGCCGGAGCAGGAGCAGGAGCAGGAGCCGGCGCGGGCGGCGTCGGCTGCGGGTTTGACTTCAGCGGCTGAACGACATCGGGCCGCTCTTGGCTGATGCCACCGCCAGCGGCCGTCGGGCCACCTTCCTTCGGTGCCATCGGGTCGTACAGCGTGCCGGTGCGGCCCGTCGCCTTGTCGGCAGCCGACTGCGCGGAGAGCCAGCTCTGGCGCGCCGAGACCGCCTTGGTCTTCTCGCTCTCGGACTTCTCCTTCGCCTTCTGCGAGCGCTTCTCGCGATCCGTGAGCTGCTTCGGGAAGTCGTCGTAGTTCACGCCCTTCGGCGCGATGTTGTTCGCCTTCGCGAGTGTTGCCTTCGCGCTCTCGTACTGGGCTTCGCGCCAGTACATGTTCTCCTGCGTGTAGCGCCAGTACTTCTTGAGGTAATTGCGATACGCAGCGAAGTACGTGACGCGCTCCTTCGCGGCTTTCTCGGAGTCTTCCGCGGCGCGCAGGTCTTTCTGCGCGTTGTTCATCCGGTTCATGTCGGCCGATTGCTCGGCGCTCTTCTTTGCGGAGATCGCGGAGTCGACCGCGAGCTTGGCCGCCTTCTGATCGTTCTGGGCCTGGTGCAGCTGGCCATCGGCCTCTTGCACGTTCGCTTCGGCGTTCGCGTTCTCCATCTTCGCGATCGACCATTGGTTCTGCGTCTCGACGACGCTTCCCTTTTGATCGAGCGGAATACGCGCGATGTACATGTCATCGAAGTGCTTCGCGAGTGGCTTCGGAGGACCGTCCGAAGAGCCGCCGCAACCGATGACAAAAAGCGTACAGACGAGAAGCTGCCAAAGTCCCCGCATAGGTGAGCCCGAGCCTACTACGGCCCGCCGCGGCGAGCTACCATCTCGGAGGAATGACGACACTACTCGCCGTCGACGTCGGAAACACCAACACGGTGCTCGGGGTGTTTCGCGATGGCGAGCTCGCCGCCCACTGGCGCATCCAGACCGTGGCTCAGCGCACCTCCGATGAATACGCGGTGCTGCTGAAGACGCTGCTCGATCTCGAAGGCTTTCCGTGGCGGAGCATCGATGCCGGCATCATCTCGTCGGTGGTTCCACCGGCCGTCTTTGGCCTGCAGCGGTTCTTCAAACGCCACTGCGGCGGGCCTGCGCTCGTGGTCGGACCCGGCATCAAGACCGGGATGCCGATCCTGTACGAGAACCCGCGCGAAGTCGGTGCGGACCGCATCGTCAACGCAGTTGCTGCGTTCGAGGAGCTGCGCGCCGGCTGCATCGTGGTCGACTTCGGCACCGCCACGACCTGGGATGTGGTGACGCCCAAAGGTGAATATCTCGGCGGCGTGATCGCGCCGGGCATCCAGATCAGCTCGGAGGCGTTGTACGAGCACGCCGCCAAGCTGCCGCGCGTCGAGCTGGCACGACCCGGCAAAGTCGTCGCGCGAAACACGATCGCCTCGATGCAGGCCGGTCTCGTTTACGGCTACGCGGGCATGGTCGACGCGCTCGTCGAACGCATTCGCGCCGAGGTCGATTACCCCGCGCGCTGCATCGCGACCGGCGGGCTCGCGCCGCTCATCGCAACCGAAACGAAGACGATCGAGGCGACCGACGAGCTGCTCACGCTCAAGGGGCTC
>DASUFX010000204.1:0-3817 GCA_036274355.1 Kofleriaceae bacterium
CGACATCGCCTGCGGCCCAGATTCCCGGTGCGACGCGCAGCTGCGCATCGACGACGATGCCGCGATCGATCGGCAACCCAGCAGCCTCGGCGAGCTGCGTGCGCGGCTTGACACCGACGCCCATCACGACCAGCGACGCGGGCAGCTTCGTGCCGTCGTCGAGCACGACGTGCTCGGCGGTGATCGACGCCGGCTTGCGGCCGAGCTTGAACACGACGCCTTTGCTCTCGTGAACGCGCTGGATGAACGCACCGACCTGATCACCGAGCACGCGCGCGAGTGGCGTGGTCTCGGGACCGACGACGGTGACCGCAGCGCCGCGCGCACGCAGCGACGCCGCGACCTCGAGACCGATGAAGCTCGCACCGATGACGACGGCGTTGGTACCGGCCGTTGCCGCGCTCGCGATCGCCTTGCTGTCGGCGAGCGTACGCAGCGTGTGGACATGCGGAAGCGACGCGCCGTCGAGCGGCAGCCGGATCGGCTCGCAGCCGGTCGCGATCAGCAGCGCGTCAAACCCGTGCTCGCCGGCGCCGGTGACCACAACCCGCTGCTTGGTGTCGATGCGCGTTGCGGCCTGCGCGACGAGCGCGATGTCGTGCTCGCGGAGCATGTCCGCCGTCCGCAAGTAGACCCACTCTTCCGGCGCACTGCCGGCGAGATAGTCCTTCGACAAATTCGGCCGGTCGACCGGATCAGAGCCTTCGCCGGTAACGATCGTGATCGAACCGCGGTGGCCCTGGGTGCGCAGCGCTTCGGCACACGCGACACCCGCGGCGCCACCACCGACGATCACGACGCGATCGGGTGCACGTACCTCCGCGGGCTTGTCGACGAGCGGCTCGCCGACGCGCACGCGATTGCCGTCGACGATCACGTTCCAACACGCGAGCGGTGCGATCGCCGGACCGCCGGGACGTCCGGTTGCTAGATCGAAGCACGCGTGATGCCATGGGCAGTGAATCGTGCCGTCGGTGACGATGCCCTCCGCGAGCGGGCCGCCGTAGTGAGTACACGTCGCGGCGACGGCGCGAATCGCCTGACCATGCCGCACGAGCAACACCGGCTGATCATCGACGTGGCCGAGGAGCGTGGCGCCGACGCTGCTCGCGTCGACCCCGGCGCGCAAGTCCGGACCACTCGCTTTCGTTTCGCTTCCCATGTGTCCCTCCTGATCAGAGTGCTCGTCGCTTCCAAACGTGACAGGCGATCGCGCCGCGACCATAGCGCGGTGCTACCCTGCGCGCGATGTCACAAGCCCGCCGCGCACCCAAAGGAACGTACGAGCTCGTGCTGCTCCCGGGCGATGGCATCGGCGCCGAAGTGATCGCCGATGCGCGTGCATTGCTCGATGTCGTCGGTCCCGCGATCGGCGTCGGCTTCGCGCTGGAGGAGATTCCGTGCGGCGGCAAGTTCTACCTCGAGCACGGGAGTCGCGACTGGCCGGAGGGCGCCGAGGAGAAGTGCGCCGCCGCCGATGCGATCCTGCTCGGTGCCGTCGGTTGGAACGGTCCCGACGGCGCGCCGGTCACGATGGCCGACGGCAAGATGGCGGGCTGGTCGCCGGTGATCGGCAACCGCATGAAGCTCGATCTCTACGCGAATGTGCGGCCCGTTCGCTGCCTGCCGGGCACGAAGCACAACATCTCGGGTCAGCACACGTCGGTGTGGAAACCCGAAGCGGTCGACATGGTGATCCTGCGCGAGAACACCGAAGGGCTCTACTCGGGCATCGGCGAGCGCACCCGAGAGCGCGCGACCGACCTGCGCGTGATCACGCAGCGCGCGTCGGAGCGCGTGATCCGCAAGGCGTTCGAAATCTCCCACGACCGCGGCAAGGGCGCGCCGAGCGACGGCAAGAAGCGTGTGACCTGCATCGTGAAGCACAACGTGCTGCAGGGCTGCCGGTTGTTCCTCGACGTGTTTCGCGCGGTCGGCAAAGACTTCCCTGACATCGAACAAGACGTCGCGATCGTCGACGCGTTCGCGATGTTCGTGCTCACGCAGCCCGAGCGTTACGACGTCTGCGTGACGACGAACATGTTCGGCGACATCCTCACCGACCTCGCATCGGTGCTCCAGGGCGGCATGGGGATGGCGGTCGGCTGCAACGTCGGTGACGACCACGCGATGTTCGAGCCGATCCACGGCTCGGCGCCGCCGCTCGCCGGCAAGGACCGCGCGAATCCGATGGCGATGTTGCTCGCGACGGCCGAAGCCCTCGGCTGGCTCGGCAAGCGCTACGCGGACGACCGCCTGGTCCGCGCCAAGAAAGCGATCGATGAATCGGTCGCGACGATCATCGCGCGCGGCGAGCCGCTCACCACGGATCTCGGCGGCACATCGACACGCAGCGCGGTTGCGACAGCGATCCGCGACGATGTCGCGCGTCGGCTATCGCACTGACCGTTTTGTGCTAGAAAAGCGCGCCGCGGTGCTCGAGGGCCGCGGCTGAGCCGGGATGGAGAAATGGTAGTACTCGGGGGGCTTCAAAGCCCTTCCCCTTGAAACGAAGAGCCGGGATGGAGAAATGGTAGACTCGGGGGTCTCAAAAGCCCCTTCCCCTTAAAGGAGTGTCGGTTCGAGTCCGACTCCCGGCACCGAAAAACGAAACGCGCCGATCAAACGATCGACGCGTTCCGAAAGTAGCCTCGAAAACGGCTTACATGCCGCCCGAGCCACCACCCTCAGCCGGGGCCGCCGAGCCAGCCTCTGCCGAGCCCGGGCCCGCTTCGGCCGGAGCCGCCGAGCCCGCCTCGCCGCCGGCCGGAGCCGCGGGAGCCTTCTTCTTGCCACAGCCCGCAAGCGCCGCGGCGACCACAAACAGAACAATCGCAATCTTCTTCATACTCTCTAGTCCTCTGTTGGTTTGTTCTCGCTGCTGGCGCTTGCCAGTCAGCAAAAAAGGAAACTACTGGCCCGCGCAGGGATCCGTGCCGCTCGCAGGCGTCGCCGGCGGAGTCGTCTGCGCGCCGCCGTAGGTGGTGCCGCCCGTACCGTCCGGCTTCATCTCGGTCGTGCCGGTCTTGTTGTCGGGCGTCGTCGTCTTCTTGGCCTTGCCGCCACATGCCATCAGCGAAGCAGCGAGCAGCACCGAAATGATGATCTTCATCGTCAGATCTCCTTAAACCGGGGTGATTTCCGCGAGAGCCGCCTCGATTTCGCGGCGAGCATGCTGATCGCCGCGGCGCTGGGCAACTTCGATGCCCTTGCCATAGATCTCCGCGGCTTCGTCCTTGCGGCCGAGCCCGACCAGGACGCCGCCGGCCTGCAAATAGGCCGCGACGTAGTCTGGAAATTTCGCAATCAGCTCCTCGAAGGCCGCCCACGCGTCCGCCAGCTGACCCTGCCCCTTGAGCTCCATCGCAAGGCCATACCGAGGGAACGGGTCCGTCGGAGTCTTCGCGATGAAGCTACGAAAAGAGGCGATGCGATCCATAAGCTACGGGCCGACGTTTAACGTGGAAGGTCGTGCGGCCTTACAGGGGTTGCGACGATATCTCAGGACTTGGGGCCAAATGCCAGTGCCCAAACAACATTTCTGGCATGGTGATCGTGCTACAAAGGGTAAAGAGCGCGGGTGCAGCGAGCGTTTTCCAGGTTCCTTGGCGTCGATCTCGGGGGTGGCCGAGGGAAGACCACTGCCGTTGCAGAGCTCCGGATTGGCACCACCGGTAGCGCCGAGGTCATCGAGGTCGCGACCCGCAGCGGGCGGCTGCCGTGGACCGATGACACCCTGATCGGCCGGCTCGCGATCCCAGATCCCGAGCGCGTGATCGCTGTCGATGCGCCGCTGACGACGACGGCGTGCGGACGC
>DASUFX010000205.1:0-7780 GCA_036274355.1 Kofleriaceae bacterium
AATCCGGCCAATTACGCGCTAGAACCCTCTCGTGATCGGCGAGCTGGTCATGGGCGTCTACGACGGCCTGCGCGGAGCGGCGTACTTGGCGACCCACCCGCGGCTATGGAAGTGGGTGCTCGCGCCCGCCATCGTCGCGGCACTGCTGCTGTTCGTGGTGATCGGCACGACGCTCTCGGCACTGTCGACCCCGATCGCGGCTATCGCTGCGTTCTTGCCCGGGAGTTGGGCCGACAACCTGCTGGAGCTCGCGGCCGGCATCGTGCTCACGATCGCCAGCTTCTCGATCTTCATCTCGGTCGCCGCCCTGATCGCGGGTCCCTTCAACGAGGAGCTGTCGGAGTCGGTCGAGGAGCACGTGACCGGCGTACCTGGCCCGAAGTTCAGCATCGGGCGTTTCCTCGTCGATCTTCTGATCGGCATCATCCACGCCGCGCGCAGGGTCTTCGTCTACCTGGTCGTGATGGGCGTGCTGCTCATCGTCGGCGTCGTGGTGCCCGGCATCGGCACGGTGATCGCGGCGGTGCTCGGCTTCATCGCGACCGCGCGGTTCGCGTCGTACGACGCGTTCGACGCGATCTGGTCACGCCGGCGCTATCGCTATCGCCAGAAGACTGGCTACTTGCGAGAACACCGCTGGCGCACACTCGGCCTCGGAGCCGTGTGCGCGGTGCCGCTCGTCGTGCCTGGTCTCAACGTGATCGCTCTCGCGATCGGCGCGACGGCGGCGACGCTGCGCGTGGTCGAACAAGAACGACTACGCGCAGCGGTTGGTGCTGCTACCAAATCCTGACGCGCTTGTTCGGAGCCAGGTAGAGCTTGTCGCCCGGCTGGATCTTGAACGCGTCGTACCAGGCGTCGAGGTTACGCACGACCGACGTGCGGAACTCCGACGGGCTGTGCGGGTCGGTGACGAGGCGCTGCATCAGCTCCTGATCGCGATAGAGGCGACGCCACGCCTGGGCCCAGCCGAGGAAGAAGCGTTGATCGCCGGAGAGGCCGTCGATCACGGGCGCGTCCTTGCCGTTGAGCGAGAGCTTGTACGCCTGGTACGCGATCGTGAGACCGGCGAGGTCGGCGATGTTCTCGCCGAGCGTCAGCTCACCCTTCACACACTGCGCGGGCTTGCCGCCAGCGGCCGGGAACGGGCAGTAGGTGTTGTACTGCGCGACGAGCTGCGCGGTCGCAGCCTTGAACTTCGTCTCGTCGTCCTTCGTCCACCAGTTCTCGAGCTTGCCGGTCGCGTCGTACTGGCTGCCCTGATCGTCGAAGCCGTGGCTGATCTCGTGACCGATCACGGCACCGATGCCGCCGTAGTTCACGCCGTCGTCCGCGTTCGGATCGAAGAACGGCGGCTGGAGGATCGCAGCCGGGAACACGATCTCGTTGAGCGCCGGGTTGTAGTAGGCGTTCACCGTCATCGGCGTCATGCCCCACTCGTCGCGATCGACGGGCTTGCCGAGCTTCGCGAGACGGCGGTCGTACTCGAACGCCGAGGCGCGATCGGCGTTACCGAACGCATCGCCGGCCTTGATCGTCAGCTTCGAGTAGTCGCGCCACTTCTTCGGATAACCGATCTTCGGGTTGTACGTGGCGAGCTTCGCCTTCGCCTTCGTTTTCGTCTCCGGGCCCATCCACGCGAGCGCGTCGAGACGTTGGCCCATCGCCGTCAACAGATTCTTCACGAGCTGATCGGCCTGCGCCTTCGTCGCCGGAGTGAAGTACTTCTCGACGTAGAGCTTGCCGACGGCCTCGCCCATCGTGCCGGTGATCTGATCGACACCGCGCTTCCAGCGGTCCTTGATCTGCGGCGTGCCCGACAGCGTCTTGCCATACATCTCGAAGTGCGTGTCGACGAACGCCTTCGGAAGATACGGTGCCGCTTCGCCGAGCATGATGACCGTCAGGTAGTCCTTCCAGACTCCGATCGGCTCGCTCGCGACGAGCTTCGCAGTGCCCGCGATCGCCGACGGTTGATTGACGTTGACCTCTTTGACCTTCTCGAGGCCGGTCGCCTTGAGCCACGCCTTCCAATCGATGTCGGGCGCCGTCTTCTGCAGCTCGTCGATCGTGAGCTTGTTGTACGTCTTCTGCGGGTCGCGATTCTCGATGCGCGTCCAGTGCGTCGCCGCGATCTTCTCTTCGAGCGCGTAAATGTCAGCAGCGCGCTTTTCGGCGTCCTTCTCGCCGGCGAGCGTCAGCATCGCAGCGATGTACTTCTTGTAACCCTCGCGAAGCGGCTCGAACTGCGCGTTCTTCGCGTCGTACATGTCGCGATCGGGAAGGCCGAGACCGCCCTGGCCGATGTTCGCGATATGCGTCTCGGGCGCCTTGTCGTCCTGACCGACGATCGTCGGGAACGGGCTCGTGCGGAAGTGCCGCGCGAAGTAACCGAACAGCGGCACGAGCTCCTTCGCGCTCTTGACCGCTTTGATCTTCGCGAGCTCGCCCTTGATCGGCGCGATGCCCTTCTTCTCGATGCCAGCTTCATCCATGAAGCTCGCGTAGTAATCGGCGATCTTCTTCGCCTCGCTGCCGGGCTTGCCCTTCGCGTTGACGATGATCTCCTTCGTGCGCTCGTCGCTCTTGTCCGAGAGGATGCCGAACGTTCCGTAGTTCGACTTGTCCTCGGGAATCGGCGTCGTCTCGAGCCACGTGCCGTTCGAGTAGTTGTAGAAGCTGGCGCCGGGCGCGAGCTTCGTGTTCATGCCCTTGAGGTCGAAGCCCCACGTTCCGATCTCGGGCGCGCCACCCTTCTGCGGAGCGGGCGGATTGCCTGGAGTTGGAACGACGAGCTCGCCGCCCTTCGCTGTCGTTGTCGCGGGCGTCGGCGCCGGAGCCGTGGTCGGGTCCGTCGTCGTAGTCGGCGGCGTCGGAGCAGCCGTGGTGGTCTTCGGTTGCGGCGACGAGCCACAGCCAGCAAACAAGATCGCAGCGAGCAGTCTCTTCCTCATGCCCGGGTGCGTATCAGGCCCGCGAGAGATTGCCTAGATGCGACCGCAGAATGACGCACCCCTGACGCACCCAGGCATCAGTCTAGAAGTAAAAGTTGGCTCCCAACGCAAACGAGGCTCCGGACAAGGAGTAGCGAGAGAGCTGATAGTCGACGGGCTCCGGTGTTCCCGGAGGCAGTGCTCCGAGATCCTTGTTTTCTCCGACGGCGACGAGCCGGACCTCGAGGATCAGCGCGAACCAGTTCCAGCGGTACTCGCCGCCGATGCCGAGGCGCAGCGAGCCACGTCCCTGCCTCGCATCATCGCTCGCATCTTTGTGAGCAACTGCGAGGACGCCGAGCCCTGCGAGCCCGTAGAGGTTGAGCGGCTGTTCGGCGAGGAACCGGTACCGAAAATCGACGTAAAGCCCGCCCGCGCTGATGTCCTTGCTGCCTGCAAGGTGCAGCGCAAGGCCGAGCTCGATCGGCGCCCTGATCCGATAGCGCGCTGCGAGCTCGAACTGGCCGAACTCGGTCCGCTGCGCGTTGTCGGCGTCGGGCTTGTATGACTCGGGGCCGACGTCGACGCCGATGGCCCACCGCTTCGCCATCACCGATCGACGCGCAGGTGCCGGCTGCATCGCGGGTGGCTGCTGTCCGGGATACGGCTGCATCACCGGAGCGGGTTGTCCGGCTACCGGTTGTCCGGGTGCGGGTTGTCCGGGTGCGGGTTGTCCGGCTGCGGGTTGTCCGGGTGCGGGTTGTCCGGCTGCGGGTTGTCCGGCTGCGGGTTGTCCGGCTGCGGGTTGTCCGGGTGCGGGTTGTCCGGCTGCGGGTTGTCCGGCTGCGGGTTGTCCGGCTGCGGGTTGTCCGGCCGGCGGTGGCGGAGGCGATTGCGCATGCGCCACTGAACCGAGCGCTACAACGAACAACAGCGCACGAAGCCCCATCACTTCATTATCGATCATCTCTGTCCCGTGAGGGGCCTTATCAGCGAAGTCGCTCGAGAACCGGTTCGCTGTGGCAGGACACCGATACGGACGGCAAGAACTTGGAACCTCGCGCGCGTGTGATCCACACTTCGCCGCATGACAGTTTCCCGTCTTCGGGTCGCAAAATCCGAGACGCGCGATATGGCCGAGCACGACCGTATCGTGCGGTCGCTCCAGACGTCCGAGTGGCACATGAGCAACGCGACGTTCTTCACCGCGTTCGTCGTGATCGCGGCGGCGCTCGCGGTCCTCGCGCTGATCGAGCGCTGATCGTGCGCTGATCGTGCGCTGATCGTCCGCTGATCGTGCGCTGATCGTGCGCTGTCGCTCGTCAGCGAGCGCCGCAGCGGTGTCGGTGCGACGTCGGTGCTAGGGTGTGAGCGTGACAGCGCTTCGCATCGATGTTTGGTCCGATATCGCGTGTCCGTGGTGCTACGTCGGCAAGCGGCGGCTCGAGACCGCGCTCGCGAAGTTTCCGCACGAGGTCGAGATCGTGTGGCGATCGTTCGAGCTCGATCCGAGCGCGCCGAAGCTGCGCGACAACAATAACTACGTCGAGCGGCTTGCCGCGAAGTACCGGCTCCCAGTCCCGCAAGCGCAACAGATGATCGATCGGATGACGCGCGTCGGTGCCGACGAAGGGCTCGACTTCCGCTTCGATCGCGTGCGAGCCGGCAATACGTTCGACGCGCATCGCGTGCTCCATCTCGCGCGCGAGCGCGGCAAGCAAGCGGCGTTGAAGGAGCGTTTCATGCGCGGCTACTTCAGTGAAGGCTTGGCAATTGGCGATCGCGAAGCGCTGGTCGCGCCCGCCGTCGAGGTTGGCCTCGACACGATGGAAGTGCACGACGCGCTCGATAGCGACCGCTACGCCGACGATGTGCGACGCGACGAGAAGCTCGCAGCCGAGCTCGGCATCAGCGGCGTGCCGTTCTTCGTCATGGCGGGACGGCTCGGCGTCTCGGGCGCGCAAGCACCCGACGTACTGCTCGGTGCAGTCGAGCGCGCCCGCGAAGATGTCGCTGGCGAGCAAGCCGGCGGCGAGGTCTGCGGTCCCGAAGGCTGCTAGCTCGCTCGCGGTCGGCGCGTCGTAAAGTCGCCGAGCGAAATCACGCGCGTCGGCGTCGCGCGAGGACGATCAGCACGAACAGCACCGGAAGCCCGTCGGGATGACCCGGCGCCTGGCAGCAGCCGCCGCCACCGCCGGGAGGATCGTTGGTCGGCGAATCATCGCCGTGCGGAACGTCGTCGCCGTACGGACCGACGGGCGTACCCATCGGCGGCCGCGTCGTATCGCAGGTGCCGACCGAGTGCTCGATCGCGCCCATCGTCAGCGCACCCGCGGGACGCAGCTGCGCGCAGTAATCGTCGAGCACATCGGTGCGCATCGGCGCGGAGCCGATCAGCGACGTGATGTCGCCGACTGGCCTGAGGTCGCCGGTGAGCGGCGCCTGATACCAGCTCGTGAACTGTGTCATCGCGACGTTCATCGTGTTGCCGCTCGCGCTGAGCATCGCGAGGTCGCGCGCGCGGATCATGCCCGCGAGCAAGTTGCCGACGGCCTCGCCGCTCGTCGTGTCGAAGCGAAAGTCGACGCCGCTCGTCGCGATCAACGTGTTGAACAGGATGTGCGAGTCCTTGCCGCGGTTGAGATAGATGCCGACGTCGCTGCAGTTGACGATGATGTTGTTGCGCATCGTGCCGCCGTCGTGCTCGACGCTGCACGGCGTGTTGATGTCGTACGCGGGCGCGCAGAACTGCGGCGCGGTCCCGCCGCCGCCAAACGAGAGGCCGATGCGCGTGCCGCCCGTCGTGTCCCGCGAGCAGATCACGAGATTGCGCTCGAACAGGCCGCGCTTGCCGCCGCTCTTCATGAACGCGGCGTAGCTCGTGTTGTCGCCTTGCAGCTTGTACGCGTCGTGGAGGTAGTTGCCGCGCACGATCCAATCGTTGCCGGTATCGATGTTGAGCTTGGTGACCGGGTTCGACGTGTTGCGGCCGCGCGTGTCGCCCACCTCGTTGTATTCGACGAGGCCGTTGTTCGGCATCACGTACGTCGAGCCGATCATCGAGACATTGACCTTGAGCTGCGCGTTGAAGTCGACGACGCGCGAGTTGCGCAGCACGAACCCATCGGCCGCGCCCATCACGTGAAATGCGTGCTCGCAGTTCGGATCACTGGCGCACACGCCGCGCACGTCGAGACCTTCGAAGTGCCAGTGCGCACCGGTGACTTTGAAGCCTTCGAGTGCGTCGAATTCGATCTTGGCGCCGAGCGGCGTCGCAGAACGGACAATGATCGGCTGTGCGGCAGTGCCGACGGCAGAGCAGGTCGCGCCGGTCAGCGCGTAAGTGCCGCTCGCGAGCACGATCTCGTCGCCCGCCTGCGCGCTCGTGATCGCAGCAGTTAGCTCCGCTGGAGTGGAGACGTTGACCACGCCGGCATGCGCGGCCGCGGCACTGAGCAAAATTGGAACAATCGCCGCGCGCACCATATGATCTAGTCTATCCGCGTACTTGCATGGTGCGTGAAGATTCTCGCAACCGAGTACACCTACAGCCCCACTTGCTCTCACATGGACGGACTACCTCGTTTCCGAAGTGCCCTTGGAACGGTTCCCCCCGAGATGGCGGAGATCGAGACCGAAATCGAGGCGCCGAGCCTCGATCTTACGGTGCGCCTCGATCGCCCCTTCCACGAGCTCAAGGAGTACCTGCTCGCGGAGTTCGAGCGCGCCTACCTCCTGCGCTGCCTGGGCGAATCCGAGATGAACGTCTCGCTCGCGAGCCGCAACTCGGGCCTGTCGCGCAAGCACCTGCGGACGCTGATGGCGAAGTACGGCATTCGTCGTGGCGAGCCGCTTGGCGAGAACGACAACGAAGCCGACAGCGACATCGTCTAGTCAGTCGCGCGTGACCGCCGAGCGTCCAAACGGCGCGAGGCAGCTGAACACGATCGTCTGGACGAAGCGCGGGGGCTTCGCGAGTCGGAATTCGCGACGGGTCACGACGCGAAACGCGTGCAGCAGATGAGGAGCGAGCGGCTCAACGTCGCCGCGAGTCTCGCGAAGCTCGGCGCAGCGCCCGCGACTGCAGCGTTCATCCTGCAGTTCACGGACTTCTTCGTCTCGCTGTACGAAAATGCCGGCGACGGCGCTACGGTCGGTATCGCGATCAACGGCTGATCGCGCCCGCGAGATCGTCGATCGCCTTCGTGCCGACGCCCGTCGCGCAACCGAACGCCGCGGTCATTGCCGCTTCCTTCTTGCTGCGCGGCATGCCGCCGTACATGAGCGCCTGTCCGGCACCCTGCACGCACGCGGCGGCGTACTCGCGGCCGACTTGGCCCCACGTGCGCTGCTGCGGCCCTTCGTCATCGATGGGCGCCTGCTCGGCGCCGCCGACTACGGTATTCAACGTTTCAGTGGTGATGACTTCGAATTCCTGCATGCCCTCGCGTAGTGCAGTGCGAGTGCCATGCGCGTCGTCGCAGATCGCGCGGACTTGACGCGATCACGCTGGAAGATCGAGTTGCGATCGCTGTACGGGACTCTGCCCCTCGACGGTGTCTAGTCACGGCACCATGCGTAAACCGAGGCTTACAGACAGCTCGTCGGGCGCGAACGCGCCTTGGAGAAAGATGCGTGCGTGACGCGTGTGGATCATCGCACCGACGAGCGCGTGCACGGTGGCGGCGCTCGGCCCGCTGTCGCCGGAGCCAGTGATCGTCGCGTTGCCGACGGGCAGCATGTCGGCATTGATGCTGAGCTGGCTGTCGAGCTGCGCCGTGATCGTGCTGTCGCCGGTGGTGAGCACGAGCCCGCCGCCGCCGTAGAGTGAGAGTACGTCGAGCAGG
>DASUFX010000206.1:0-6068 GCA_036274355.1 Kofleriaceae bacterium
AACCCCGCGGGTGCGATCACGAGGCCGGTCCACAGCGACGAGACCGCGAGCTCGTCGCCGAGCCAGATGAGCAGCACGAACAGGCCGCCGTATCCGATCACAAGCACGACGACGCGTTCGGCCGCCGCGAGGCACCATGTCTTCAAGATCCGCACGAGGTCGCCATGGGGCATGCGCTCGAGCCCATCGAGCGGCGGGAACGCACTGCGCGCGAGGTGGACGCCGAATGCTCCCCAGGCGAGGCCGCCGAGTCCCGCGACGAACGCGGGCCATGCTGCGACGAGGCTGGCGATCGCGCTTGGCTCGACGGAGATCACCGCGACCGCGGCGGCTGCGACGGCAACGCGCCGTGCGGATCGCATGCGGAGAATCGCTCGGGGCGTGCGGCCGATGAACGCGGCCCAGGCGAACGGCAGGCAGAGCAGGGCGAGGATCGCGAGCACGATCGCGAGCTGACTCGTCGCCCAGCTGAAGTCCGCGCCGCTGTCGGCGACCGCATGCTCGAACGCATACGGCTTCTGATCGAGCAGGCCGCCATGCTTGAGCACGACGTGCAGTGCATCGCGCGTTTCATGCTCGAGGCCGACGATCGTCTGCGACCGACCGATGCTGATCTCGCCGGCTTCGAGTCGTGCCGGCGTCCACGTCTGATAGAGCTCGTAGTCGATCGCCGCGTCGCGCACCGTGCCGAACAGCACGACGTCGACGTCTGCCGCGCGATACTTGCGTAGCTTGCACGCGCGGTCCGCACAACCTTCGATGGCGATGTCCTGTTTCGCGACCGTGCCGAGCCGCTCGAAGCCCGCGAGCTCGCGCGTGATCGTTTGCTCGAAGCTGCTCGCAAACCACGCTGGCACGCCGGGAGCGGGAGTGAGATCGATGACGACGTGCGCCGCCACGTGCGGCTCGTCGGCGTTGGGCGCTGTCGCTGTCGACGTCGCTGAACCGCGTTGTGCGTGCGCGATCGACGACGCGAAGCAGACCGCGACGGCAAACGTCAGCCGGCCCCTCACGCCAGCATGGTACTAGAGGCTGCATGGACCACAACAGTCGGGAGCGACGAAGGTGCGAGACCGTGGAGCGCCTATCTCGGTCGCATGCCGACATCCTCACGTCGAAGTTGGCACGCGTTCCGCGCATGGCCGGGACCTCGATGCGTGGTGGTGTCCTCGCGCTCGTGATGAACCTTCGCAAGCGAGCGCGCACCGAGGGTGAGCGCGAGTCGCTATTTCGTATCGTCGCGTCGCTCGGGAAGCTCAAGGGCGCCGCGATGAAGATGGGACAGCATTTATCGTATTGCGATCCGTCGTTGCCCGACGACGTGTGCGCAACGCTTGCTGCGCTGCAAACGCACTCTCCAGCGATGTCCGTATCGCGGGTCACCAAGATCCTGCACAAAGATCTCGGCGCCGCCGCCGCGCCGCTGATCAGCTCGCTCGAACCGACTCCGATCGGTGCGGCATCGATCGGACAGGTCCATCGCGCCCGGCTTGCTGACGGCACCCGCGTCGCGGTGAAGGTGCAGTACCCGGACATGCCGAGCGCGCTGAAGGCGGACTTCGGGCCCGCCGCGATCGCGGGCCGCTTCGCAGCGTGGGTCTATCCCGCGGTCGATGTCGACAGCTATCTGAGCGAAGCGAAGGCGCGTGTGCTCGACGAGTGCGATTACCGCGCCGAGGCGCGCCATCACGCCGCGCTCGCGAGCCACTACGCGGATCACGACACCATCACGATCCCGGCGATCCACGCCGAGTACTGTGGCGGGCGCGTCCTCACGACAACGTTCGTCGACGGAAAGCACCTCGACACCTGGCTCGCGACGAACCCTCCGCAAACCGAGCGCGATGCGATCGGCCTGGCATTGATCGACTTCTACGTCGGCTCGGCGCTGCGCTGGAACATCCTGCCGGGCGATCCGCACCCGGGAAATTACGTGATCGTGGCTGGCCGCCGGCTGGCGATCTTCGATCACGGCTGCACGCGGTCGTTTGCTGCGGCACGAGCGCGGCCCGTTCTCGAGGCACCTGATCTGCAGACCGCGCTGCGTGCGGCGGGCGACGTTGGCCCGGAGGCATATCTATTGTTGCGCGTACGCTTCGGCGTCGCTGCCGTGCTGGCGCATCTCGGCGTTCGCGCGACATGGCACGAGCTCGTCACGCAGATCATGACGCCGAAGCGCTTCGAGGTCGTGCTGCTCGCGCCCGGCGATCGCATGATCGAAATCATGCGCGAGGTTCGTGATCTCACCGGCGGCAACATCGCGGACGCGAAGCTGCTCGTCGAGCAGACGCCGCGCGTGCTCAAGACGACGCTCGACCGCAGAGAGGCCGAAGCGCTCAAGCGCAGGCTCGAGACCTCCGGCGGCGTTGTCGAGATTCGCGCGAGCTGAAATCACAGCCAGCCGCGGCGGCGGAAGAACCAGAGCTGCACGAGCACGTAGACGACAAACACGCCGCACAGTCCCCAGAACGCCCAGTCCTCGTGCATGAGCGGGACGCCGCCGATGTTGACGCCGAGCAGCGCGCACACGAATCCGAGCGGCAGGAAGAACGCCGTGATGATCGAAAGCACGTAGAGGCGCTGGTTCGCGGTGTCGGCGACGCGCGACGACAGCTCCTCTTGCGTGACGGCAGCGCGGTCGCGTGCGGCATCGAGCTCTTCGATCGCCCGCAGCATGTCTTCGCTGACCTCGGAGACGCGTGCGCGGTGTTGGGGTTCGAGCAATGGCACGTTTAGCGAGGCGAGGCGGTGCATCGCGTCGCGCTGCGGTGCGAGAAAGCGGCGGAGCTGGATCGCGCGGCGTCGCTGATCGGCGAGCGTGTGGCGAAGGTCCGCTCGCTGACCTGCGGCGCGGGTTGGCCGCGCTTCCTCTTCGCCGAGCGTACGGTCTTCGCAGGCCGCGACCGCGTCACCCAGCAGATCGACGCGCGCGACGACGTGCTCGACGATGCGCTCGACGAGCACGAGGGCGAGCTCGCCCGCAGTGCGCGGGCCGGTGCCGTGCTCGAGCTCGCGCAGGATGGAGGCGATCGTGGTCGAGGAGCGGTGGTGAAACGTGAGTACTCGCTGCGGCGCGATGTACGAGCGCACGGAAATCATGTCTTCGGGCGCGGCACCGACGTTGTTGTTGATGCCGCGCAGGATCATGAGGAAGTGATCGCCGTGTGCGACCGCGCGCGGGCGCGGATCGGAGTCGGTGAGCGCGGAGATCGTGACGGCGTCGAGCTGGGAGGTGGTGGCGAGCCACTGCATGGTCTCGCTGACCGTGTAGTCGAAGTTGAGCCACAGCACGCCGTCGGCGGGTGTCCAGGTACCGACCGCGGTCCAGTCGAGCGCCCGCGCACCGCCCTTGCCGTCGAGCAGGAGCGCGTGGTGGAGGCCCGGTGTGGACATGCGAGCTTGTTGTACTACGCTCGATGTGTGCGGCGCGCGGTGTTGCTCGTGATGATCGCGTCGGCGACCGCGGCTGCCGATCGCCCGGCTGCGAAACCGGCCGCGAAACCGAGCACGAAGGCGAGCGCCAAGCCGACCGACTTCGTCGAGGTCGCGACGGTGATTCCCGACGCCGTCATCGACATGCGGTACGCGACCGCCGACAACTTTGCAAAGCAGAAGGTCTACCCGGTCGCCGTCTGCAAGCTGAGGCGGGCGGTCGCGACGCGGCTCGCGAAGGCGGCGGCCACGCTGCGCAAGCAGAAACGGCGGCTCCTGATCTGGGACTGCTACCGCCCGACGTCGGTGCAGGAGGTGTTCTGGAAGCTCGTGCCCGACGAGCGCTATGTCGCAAATCCCAAGCAGGGGTCGCGGCACAGTCGCGGCGCCGCGGTCGACCTCGGGCTCGTCGACAAGGACGGCAACGCGGTGACGCTACCGACGAAGTTCGACGATTTCTCGGAAGCCGCGCACCGCGAGAATGCGCTCGAAGGCGAGCAGGGCGCCGAGGCGCGCACGCTGGAAGCGGCGATGAAAGCGGCCGGCTTCGTCGGCATGCCGACCGAGTGGTGGCACTACGACGCGCCCGACGCCGCGAAGTATCCGCTCGCGAACGACCCGCTCTAGATCGCAGCGCCGCAGGCGTCGGCTACCGTGCAGTCGCAGCCCTTGGGCGCGGTGCACAGGTTCGTGATCGTGCCGGTCTCGTAGAAGGCCTTCATCATGTCGGTCGTCGCCTTCTTGTTGCGGATGTTGCTGTGCACGGTGTTCGACGGCGGCGGCTCGTTGCCGACCGGGATCGTGTTGCCGAGGCCGAAATCGTAGATCACGACGCCGCTCGGCGCGGATGCGGCTTCGGTAGCGCCGTACGGCGTGTACGGCGTCGGTGTGATGATCGGCAAGCCCATCGAGCGCAGCTGGAACTCGCTCGCGACGTTCGGCACTTGATCGTCGGCGATGCCGAACTGCATGAGCACCTGCTTGGCGGGCGTGTCGGGGAAGCCGGTCGTCGTGAGCACGTCGCCGACGACAACCGGGTCGGTGCGGTCCCACTGCTGCTGCATGAGGTTGAGCATGAGCGCGACGACCAGCGGATCGTCGTAGGCGCCGATCAGCGTGGTGCGGTAGGTCGGCCAATCGACCGAGCGCTCGAGCATCATCGAGTAGTTGATGGCGTTGACCTGCAGCACGCACTTCTTGATCACCGGATCGATGCCGCAGACCGTGCCGCCAAAGATGCCGCCTTGCGAGATGCCGTAGTAATAGACGCGGCTCGGATCGACGAGCGTGGCGCCGCCCGGCGTCTTCGTGAACAGCTGCGTCGCCATCGGGCCGCGCGCGATCTGGACGAGCGCGACGTGATTCATCATGCCCTGGATGAGCGTGTCGAAGATCAGATGGCCGAGGTTGCCGTCGTTGAGCGCGAGCGCGACGTTCGGCACGTCTTGTTCGCTCATGCCGCGCATGTCGGTACCGAACACGACGGCGCAGACTTCGGATGCCGCCGCCTTCGGACCGCCCGACGAGACTTGATCGGCGGCTTTGCCGAGCAGGCCGTGGCCGTAGATCATGAGCGGTACCGGCGCCGTCGCGTTCATCGCGCAGGTCGGAATGAGCGCGGTGAACGGCACGCGGTAGAGGCCGGTCGGCATCGGCTTGCCCGCGCTGTCACGCACGAGCTCGATGTTCGGGCCGAAGCTGCCGTTCATCGTGAGGAACAGTGGCGCGTCGAACGTACCGTCGATGCGGCGCGCGAAGCGCGTGTCGGTCGGCACCGTGTCCATATCGACCGAGAACGACAGCGCGCTGCCGTTCGTGCCGGTCATCGCGAGCGTCGCGGTGCGTGCGTCGTAGAGATCAGCTTGCACCGACTCGCGCGACCGCGTCGTGAAATCCCACGCGACGACGAGGTCGTCCTTGTGGATGCCCTTCGCTTCGAGCGCGGCGAAGATGTCGGCGAAGCGCGGGCGGATCTTCTCGAGCAGCTTGTGGCTCGTGGTCTGGTCGTCGAGGATCGCCTGGAAGCCCTCGGGGATGTCGAGCTCGGTGCCGTCCTTGGCCTTGAGCGTCTTCTTGATCGCGACGGCGTACTGCGTGCCGGGATCGAGGAGCTTGGCCGGGCGGATGTAGAGCGCCTGGCTCGCGACCTTGTCGGGCTCGCGCGCGTCGAGCTCGGCGAAGTGGGGGACGAGCTCGCCGGTCTTGAGGTTGATGAGGACGGTCGGGCTGTCGGGCGTGATGCTCTTGCCGATGTCCTTCCACGAGACGAGGTTCGAACCGTCGACGCCCGACGCAAACGCGATCATCGGCGGCGCGGCGTACGACCAACCGTCTTGCTTGTTGAAGACGTCAGGTGACAGCTCGATGTTGTCGAAGTTCTTCGGCAGCGCGCCCTTCGGAACTTCGACGCGGCGATGCGTGAGGCTCGTCGTCGCCGGATCATCGACTTCGTAAAGCGACGATGGCCATGGCGTGATGCACGCAGCGCCGCCAAGCGGGTTGCACTGCTGCGCGGTCGCGAGGTCTTTGTCACCGCTGCATGCGGCGAAGAACATAAGCGAGAGGATCAAATACTGACGCATGGTCGTTACCCCGGCGCAGACTAACGGAAGAGGGTACTGAAGTGGCGGCATTTC